>NZ_MQUI01000040.1:0-36428 GCF_001970915.1 Sphingomonas sp. Sph1(2015) | reverse complement strand
GAAGACATCCTGCTTGCCGTCGTCGATGGCTTGAAGGGGTTCCCGGAAGCGATCACGGCGCTCGCCTATGATCGATCCCCCGGATCGATCATCAAACGGCTCGCTCCCCGACGCCGTGGTTCAGACCTGCATCGTCCATCTGCTGCGAAACTCGATGGATTTCGTCTCCTGGAAGGACCGCAAGGGCCTGGCGACCGCGCTGAAGGAGGTCTATCGCGCGCCCAGCGCCGAGGCGGCCGAGCAGGCGCTCTCGGCGTTCGAGGCCGGCCCCTGGGGCACCCGCTACCCGGCCATCGGCCAGAGCTGGCGGCGCGCCTGGGCCGAGGTCATCCCATTCTTCGCCTTTCCTGACGAGGTCCGGCGGATCATCTACACCACGAATTCCATCGAGGCCCTGAACTCGAAGCTGCGCCGGGCCGTGCGCGCCCGCGGGCATTTCCCCAGCGACGAGGCCGCCGCCAAGCTGCTCTACCTCATCTTGAACCGCTCAGAGAAAGAGTGGAAGATGCCGCCCCGTGAGTGGACCATGGCAAAGGCCCAGTTCGCCGTCATCTTCGGCGAACGCTTTATCCGAGCCATGGCGGCGTAATGTTCAGCCGCCCGCCCACACACGAAATTCCTGACACTCCCAGGCGCAGAGAACGCGGAGGAAGAAGAAGGTCTTCCGATTGCCACCTTCAGAACACCACTGCGTCTTCCGCGCCTCTGCGCGGACCATTTTCTTCGCGGCTTCGCGTGAACTACCCCTTACCCTTGCGCGAAGAGCTTTGTCCCCATCACGCCGATCACGGTCAGGACCATGAAGCCCGCCTGGATCGGCGCGATCTTGTCGCCGAACACGATGGCCCCGCCAATCACGACGCCCACTGCGCCCAATCCCGTCCACACCGCATAGGCGGTGCCCGCGGGAAGCCCGCGCATAGCAAGCGCGAGCAGGCCCATATTTACGAAGCTGAGGATGATCGGCACGCTCGACGCCTGCCAGGTGGCGACGGTCGCCGCCCATTTCAGGCTGAGCGCCCAGCAAATCTCGGTAATCACGGCAATGCCCAGAATGACCCATGCCATAGGAAGTGTCTCCTTTGTCACGGGCTCGGCGATATGGGCATCGTCGCCGGAAACCCGGAAGAGACGGCGATGCGGGCCTGCCTTTGGGGGCGGGCTATGCGGTTGGGGGGAGGCCCCTCCACCACCGGGCTTTGCCCGGCGATCCCCCTCCCCAAGCGAGCTTGGGGAGGAATGGGTCATGCTCCCCGCTCCGTTCGGGCTGAGCGAAGTCGAAGCCTAAGGGAATCCCTCTCCTCATGAGAGGCGAGCATAGGGCGTAGGCTTCGACTTCGCTCAGCCTGAACGGAGGCGGTGGTCTTTTGGCTTCCAAAAACGACCGAACCGCGCCTCGGCTTCCCGAAGCGCGGTCCTGTCTCCGGCCTTGCAGCCGATCAGTTCGGGCGACCGAGCCCCGCGATGGTGCGGTCGATCATCGCGCGATCCGCATCCGCCGAATGATGCTCGGCGATCAGCAGACCGGCAGCCTTGGCGGCGGCCTCGGCGGCACGGGCGCGGACTTCGGCGATCGCGGTGCGCTCGGCGGCGGCGATCTTGTCCTCGGCCATCTTGGCGCGACGCTCCATCAGCGCCTCGGCATCGGCCTTCGCCTTGCTGAGCAGCTGACCCGCCTCATGCTGGGCCTGGGCGCGCATCGCCTCGGCATCGGCATGGGCGGCCTTCGCCTTGGCCTCATATTCAGCCTTCAGCGCTTCGGCTTCCTGACGCAGCTTATTGGCTTCGTCGAGCTGGGCGCGGATACCGGCGATCTTCTGGTCGAGCGAACGACCGATCATCGACGGCACCTTCTTCACCAGCATTCCGATCAGCACGACCAGAGCGGCAAGCGCCACCCAGCCGGTCGAATCGAAACCCAGCGCGGTCGGGCTGGCAGCGTGATGCTCGGTCTCGGCAGGTGCGACCGTGTTGGCGGTCAGGCCATCACCCTCGCGGATCGGCTTCTGTACCATGCCTTCGGCCGAAGCCGCATCGGCCAGGTTCTGCGCGACCAGCGCATCGCCATTGGCCAGCACGCCGTTTGCGGAATGATTAGCCATGCGCGCTCACCTTTCGCACCGCGTCGGCCGCCGCATCCTCGCCCACCTGGACGCCGGACAGCTTGGCGACGAGATCGCGGGCAGCTTCCGCCGCCACGGTCTGAAGATTGGCCATCGCCTCGACCTTGGCATTGGCGATCGCCAGGTCGTGATGACCCAGACGTTCGGCAAGGTCGGCATCGGCGGCCTTCACCTGCGCCTCGAAAGCGTGGGTGGCGCGTGCCTTGGCGGCGTTGGTCTCGGCCATCGCGGCGACACGGGCAGCGTCCATTTCGGCCCGCCATGCCGCCTCGACCCGGTCGGCCTCCGCACGCGCGGCCTCCGCCGCCGCCAGATCGCCGGCGATACGGCCTTCGCGAGCGTCGACGGTCGCCTGAATCTTGGGCACCATCCCACGACCGACCACAAAATACAGCAGGCCGAACGTGATCAGGAGCCAGAAGATCTGCGACGCATAGGTCGCACTGATCTGTGCTATCTGGGGCATGGAGTCCTCGTTGCCATATCAACCGGGCGCATCGTCAGCGACACGCCCGGCCGATCCGAATGATTAGGCGACGAACACCAGGATGATCATCGTCACGAAGGCGAGCAGGCCCAGAAGCTCGGCACCGGCGAAACCGATGAAGAGGCGGCCCTGCTGGCTGTCCGCCGCACCCGGATTGCGCAGCGCGCCTTCGAGGAACTTGGCGAAGACGTTGCCCACGCCGAGCGAGGCGATGCCCATGCCGATAGCGGCCAGACCGGCACCGATCAGCTTCGCGGCTTCTGCGTCCATTTCAATCACTCCAGTTCAAAAAGGGTCGTTTGGGTATTCAAGTCGGCGGCGCGCCCGCCTGCCCGATCCGGCCGTGCCGGATCAGTGCAGGTTAACGGCGTCGTTCAGGTAAACCGAGGTCAGCAGCGCGAAGACATAAGCCTGGATCGCGGCGACCAGCAGTTCGAGAAGCGTGATGCCGATCATCAGCAGGAAGCTCGGCAGGGTGATGAGCGCGGCATAGCCCGGACCCATGTTGATGCCGTTGATGACGAAGGCGGCGAGAACCTTCAGCAGAATATGCCCCGCGGTCATTGCGACGAACAGTCGCAGACCCAGCGAGAAGGGGCGCACCAGAAAGCTCATCAGCTCGACCACGAAGATCAGCGGAATCATCAGCTTGGGCGTGCCGTGCGGCACGAACAGCGCAAAGAAGTGGAAGCCGTGGCGACCGAAGCCGACGATCAGCACGATCGCGAACGAGATCAGCGCGAGTACGCCGGTCACGGTCACATGGCTGGTCACGGTGAAGGGATGGACACCCGGCACCACGCCGAAGGGCAGCAGGCCCAGCACGTTGGCGAACAGGATGAACATGAACAGCGAGAAGACGTACGGCAGGAAGCGCTTGCCTTCGGGGCCGATGTTCGACGTCAGCATCGCATTCACGAAGCCGGTAAAGCCTTCGACCGCCGCCTGCCAGCGCCCGGGAACCAGATCGCGCTTCATGCCGCCGATCATGAACACCCACAACGCGACCAGCGTCGCCACCATCCACAAAGCGGAATTGGTGAAGGAAAGGTCGTAGCCGCCGACCATCCAGTGCTGACCGAGCACCGGCTCGATCAGGAACTGGTGCATCGGATCAATCTTGCCGCCCGATTCTGCCGCCACGCTGCTTCGTTCCCACATATGACGAACGCCCGGTTACTCCGGGCGCTCACCAGAAATCCGAATGATCTGCCTGAACGCCACGCCGATCCCCAGGAACAGCATCACGATCAAGGCCCAGGGTGCGGTGCCGAACCAGCGGTCGAATAGCCAGCCGATCAACGCACTGCCGACAAGACTTCCGATCAGCGCGGAGATCACGCGGCTGCCCTGGGAATACCCCCTGTCGGCGTCCACCTTCACCCCCTGCCGCGCTGCGCCATCCGCTTTCGCCTTAGCCAATCGCTGATCCAGCGCGGCCAGACGCGGATCGTCCGCATCGCCAAAGTCCTGTCCGGGTTCCTTCTCCGCCACGCAGCCACCCTCACCTGATTTCGTCACCGAAGGGGAGAATGCGCGCAAACGGCGAGCGACCCCGCCAAGGCGAGGCCCGTTTAGAAAGCCCCTCCCCCCAAGTCAACCGCCTGGGGTGGAGCTTGTGACAGATGTGTTAAGCATTGTTGCCGGGGAGTGACAGCGCTCCCCTTTTCGCCTCCCATCCCGGAGGCGGCAGGCCCCCTCTTCTTCTCCCCTCCCGCAGGCGGGAGGGGTTGGGGGAGGGTTAGCGCTGTCCGCAAGTGGTGTCGTCAGTTATTTGAGCGACACCAGTCCACGCCCCAGACCGTACGCCCTATCGCAACCGGACTCCCCTCCCCCAGCCCCTCCCGCCTGCGGGAGGGGAGTAAAAAGGGAATTACACGCAGGCGGGCGCGCGTTCCGGGGCTGCGCCGGTGCGGGTCTTCCAGACACCCTCGGGCGTCTTGTACTTCTCGCCGCTCGCGGTCTGCGCGATCAGGTTGCAGCCGCTGGTGAAGGCCATCTGCTCGACGGTCGCGCCGCTGGCCTGTGCCTTTTGGGTATAGGCGGCCTTGCGCTGGATGTTGATGCTGTTGACCAGCGTGCGCAGCGCGGGCGTCGCACTGCCCACGATGCCCAGATAGCCGTCGGGCTGCTCGCCGACCAACCCCTCGGCGCGCGCGGCGGCATAGGCCGGATCCCGCTGCGCCATCGCCATGCCCGATACGCCCAGCAGCGCCACCGCGCCGAGCGCCAGGATCACCGTCTTTGCCTTCATGATCAGAATATCCCCGGATTCTGCTGGATCAGCGATTTGGCCTCGCCATCCAGGCGATATACCACTTCCTGCGTCACATTGATGTTCAGATTGATCTCGATCGGCTTCTCCGGCGCGGAGATGTTGACGCATCCTCCGCTCAGCAGGGTCAGCGCGACCGGCATCCATCGTGTCGCATCCAAGATCGGCATCCTTCCCAGCATTTTCAATCCTGTTACGGTCATGGCACGGTCTCGCTTGCGGAGGGCTGAATGGAGATATTGGCTGGCGGCGCGGCGCGCTTGTTCTGCTCGTCCAGCAGCGCGGGCAGGTTGCGCTGGATCAGGCGGCGCGGGTCGTAGAAGGACTGCGCCGAATCGAGCAGCCCGCGGAAGGGCGCCTTGATCCGCACGTTGAAGATGAAGGGCAGCCGCTGAAGCCGCCGGATGATGAAGTTGGACTTGGCGCCCTTGCCCTGGCTGATCCCGGCGAAGCGCACGTCCGTCACCATCTCGCCCGCCAGCGGGCCGTTCATGTCGATCCGCAAGCTGCGATAGTTGAGCGAACGCAGCGCCCCGAACGCCAGATTGCCCCAGACGCCCAGATCCTTCTGGCTCAGTTCGCCCAGATAGGCGATGCTGCCGCCGCCGGAGCGCACGGCCAGCCGCCCGCCCTCGATCCGCCCGCCCCGCTCGTCGAAGATCATCGGCAGGGTGCCGTCGAAGACGCCGGTGGCGTTCAGGTTCTGAAAGTCGAACTGGAGCAGGAACTGGTCGGCGGCCGCCCCCTCGACATGGAAGGTCATGCGGCGTTCGACCGGTTGCGAGAAGTCGAGCAATGTCGGGTCGAGGGTGAGCAGGCCCCCCGCGAACGGCCAGCGTCCGCTCTCCACCTTCACCCGCGCGCCCGACAGCGTCTGGTAACGGATGACACCGTTCGTCACCTGGATGCCCGGATTGATCGTCTTGACCGTCGCCACTTGTCCCGGCGCACTCTCCAAGGCCAGCAGGTCGGTGAAGGCGATCGTGCCCGCGATCCCGCTGACCGGGCCGAGCGCGGCGGCCAGGTCGATCCCGTCGGTGCCGAATCGCCCGGTCGAGCGTACGCCGTCAGCGTCCCACGCAATATGGCCGCGCCCGTTGATCGGCCCGCGTACATCCTCGATCACACCCTTCGTCACCGGGGTCAGCAATTCGGGCTGGAAGTCCTTGGCAAAGGCGATGCCCGGCACGCTCAGGTCCGCTTCGCCCGCGCCCTTGTCGAGCGCGTGGGTGATGGTGACATCGGCGACCTTCACCGATTTGGTCGGCTCGAACAACGTGCCCTTGGCGTCGATGCGACTGCCCGCGAGCGTCAGCGTGACGTCGCGCGCCGCCATCGGCAGGAAGCGCGGCGAATCGGCGCGCGCGTCGCGGACCTGAAGCGCGCCGTTCAGCGTCAGCACGCCGCCCGCCAGTCGCCAGTCGCCGCCTGCCTCACCCAGCAGCAGAGGCACCTGCCCGACCTGCCCCGCGCCGCCGGTAAACTGGCCCGCAAGGCCCTCCGGGGTGATCCGGCCATTCAGTTCGGCCGCGTCGATCCGGGTCGGCGATTCGGGACGGCCGATGACCGTCTGCACGTCGGTCAGGGTAAAGCCGCGATCCGCCAGCGCAAAGCGGGTGGTCGCCGCCGCCAGGGTCAGCGGGCTGCTGCCGATCTGGCCGACCAGCTTCGTCGGCCCGAGTTGCGCGCCGCCGCCCAGCCTTGGGCCGTCCAGCCGGACCAGCGCGCCGTCGAGCGGACAGAGCCGCGTGGCCACCCGCGCCAGCCTCAGGCCCGACAGCGCCAGCCGGTCGATCGCCAGCGGCTGGCAGTCCGGATTGACCACCAGGCGCCGTCCGCCATCCCAGCGCGCGGCGATGGGGAGGACCAGCCCGTCGATCCGCCCGCCGCTGATCGGCCCGGACAGCGCGATACGGGTCGTCACCTGGGTTTCGCCATGGGCGGCGGCGCGGAACACCATCCGGTCAAAGGCCAAAGCCGCGCCGCCGGCTTCGTAACGCGCCAGGTCGGCGGTGCCGCGCATCGGCTGTTTCGGTCCATCCTGCTGCAACGTCGCGCGCAGGGTCGGCAGACCGCCGCCGCCCATCGCCGCCCGCGTATCGATCCGCAGCCCCCGCATATCATAGGCGAGGCCATAGCCGCCCGCGAAGGCGAGCCGCCCGCCGCTCGCCGACGCGACCGTCAGGCGCGGCACCCGCACCGCAAAGCCCGGCCCGCGCGGTCCCCGGTCGCTGTCGATCGCCAGCGCCATGTCGGCCGCGAAGCGACGCCCCGCCCGTCCGACCGCCTGGGTCATGGCACGCAGCACCGGGCCGACCGGCGTGCCCGCCGCCGCCTCGCCCGCCGTCAGCACGGGGGCCAGCGTCACGGCCGACGCCTGCGCACCGCCCAGTTGCGCCTGTCCGTCGAAGCGGGTGGCGGTGCCGATCAGATAACGACCCGCGACCATCGCCCGCTCGGCCCGGCCAAAGCGTGCCGCGACGTTGCGCGCGGCGACCTGCAACCGGCCTTGCGTACCCTTGGCAGTGCCGGAAAAGTCGATCTGGCCGTCAATCGCCGCAGCAGCCAGGACCGGATGCCGGATCGCCCCGCTGCCGAGCGAAGCCCGCCCCTGCCAGCGGTCGAGCGCCGCCCCGAAGGTCACATCGACCCGCGCCGCCAGATCGGCGACCGCCACCTCGCCGCAGCGCAGATGGCCGAGTTGCAACGGCCCGGTCAGCGTCGGCTGTTCGCGTACCACCCGTACGCGCAAGGGGGCAGCCAGCCCGGTCGCGACGCAATCGCCCATCACGAGCCTGGGTGCGACCGCCGCCAGCCGTCCGGTAAAGCCGTCGCTCAGCACCCCCTGCCCCGAGACGCTCAGGCCGACGACTCCGTGCGGTGTTTCGAGCCGGATGCCGCCATTCTGCACCGCCACGTCCAGCGCGGGCAGCTGGAACGGCTTGCCCGATGCGTCGGGCGGTCCCATCAGCCTGTCGAGCGTGCCCAGGCTGATCCGCCCGTCGATCAACCGCCCGCGCAGGCGAACCCGCCCGGCGCGCACGCCCGTCACGACCGGTCCCGACAGGGTCATGCGGGTCCGCGTCTCCAGCCAGTCGGCGACGAGGTCGGGCCGGCGCGGATCGCCCAGCACGACATCGGTCAGCCGCTGTCGACCAAAGCCCAGGTCGGAAATCTTGTAGCGCGCGGGCACGCCACGCTTCGCCAGTTCGCGGTCCAGCACCTGTCCCGCCAGCGGCTTGCGCTCGATCCACAGGGCGATCAACGCGGCCAGTATGACCAGCGCGATGGCGATCAGGGTCCGTTGCAGGCGACGGAAACGGCGGGCGGGACTCGCGACCGGGGTCACGCGCGTCTCGCTCTCTTCGCTCGCGCCCTCCACCCCGATGCCACTCCCTCAATCTTGACCCACGTCATAGACACCCAGCCCCGCGCCACGCAATCGCGTGAAGCCCGGCGACAGTTCCCGCCGCCCGCTTTATGATGCCCCGCCACGGGGGACGGGACATGCGCGATACCAGCGAAATCGAAGCCAATGACCATGCCGGGCACCGCGCGCGGCTGCGCGACCGATTGCTGGGCGGTGGCGGATTGCTCGATCATGAACTGATCGAATATCTTTTGATGACCGCCATTCCGCGCCGCGACACCAAGCCGATGGCCAAGGCCCTGCTGCGCGAGTTCCACGATATCGGCGGCGTCCTGACCGCCGACCCCATCGCGCTCCAGCGGGTCGACGGCATAGGCGAGACGGCGGCGGCGACGATCAAGATCGCCCAGGCCTGCGCGCTGCGGCTGGTCCAGGCGGAGGCGATGAAGCGTCCCGTCCTGTCCAACTGGCAGGCGCTGCTCGATTATCTGCATGCCGACATGGCGCATCACGGGGTCGAGCGGGTGCGGGTGCTGCATCTGAACACCCGCAACATGCTGATCCGCGACGAGCTGATGGGACAGGGCTCGATCGACCAGGCGCCGGTCTATGTCCGCGAGGTGATCCGGCGCGCGATCGACTTTGGTTCGGCCGCGCTGATCCTGGTCCACAACCACCCCAGCGGCGACCCCTCGCCCAGCCGGGCCGATATCGACGTGACCCGCGCCATCGCCGAGGCGGGCAAGAGGCTGGGGATCACGGTACACGACCATATCATCATCGGCACGGCGGGGCATGTCAGCCTGCGGGCGCAGGGGCTGATCTGACGCCGCCGTCGAAGCGTATCATTATGACCAGGCGGGGGGCGTGACTCGCTTGTCATCTCCGTCGCGCTGCCGCATCCCCATATGATGACGTCGTCCGCCCGTCCCCACCGGCTTTTCTGCAAGGTCCTCGACCGGACCATGCGCCGGGCGCGGATGCACCTGCACCTGCATGTCGCGCAGCGGATACTGGCGACGCCGCCGATCATCCCCCGCGACGACGGCGTGATCGTCCTGTCGATGATCGGCACCCGCACGCTGATCCCCTATCTGGTCGCAATCAAATCCTTCCACCAGCATCTGGCCATGGGCCGGATCGTCCTGATCGACGACGGCAGCCTGACGGATGCAGACCGGCGAGTCCTGGCACGGCATTGCGGCGCCCCCCGGATCATTCCGATTGCGGAGATCGACACAGGCGCGTGTCCGCGCGGCGGCACTTGGGAAAGATTGCTGGTACTGCTCGACCTGCGCGCCGATCACTATGTCGTCCAGCTCGATTCCGATACCGTGACGCTGAACGACCTGCCCGAGGTTCGCGCAGCGATCACCGGGAATCGGGGCTTCATGCTGCTGGGCGGCCCCGACAGCCAGGCCCTGGGCATCCAGACGCTGCCGGAGTTCGTCCGGCGCAAATATCCCGACGGCCCGGTGTCGGCTCCGGCGCACATGCAGGCGCTGATCGAATCCCGTTATGCCGCCTATCCCGACGCGGAATGCCATTCCTACGTCCGGGCATCGTCGGGGTTTGCGGGCTTCGCTCGCGGTGGGCCTAGCGACCGCACAGCAGCGGCGACCTTTTCGCGCCGGGCCGAGAATCTGGTCGGCACCGCGACCTGGGCCGAATGGGGAAGCGAACAGGTGACGTCGAACTTCCTGCTCTCCAACGAGCCCGGCACTGTCACCCTGCCCTATGGTCGCTATTATAATTTCTGGCGCACGCCGGTCACCGGCGATGAGCGACTGGTCCATTTCGTCGGCACGCACCGCTATTCGGACGAAACCTATCGCCGGATGACGGCCCGCGCGATCGACCGGCTGACGCAGCCCCGCCCCGAATAGCGGCTTTGGCGTCCCGACACCCGATGCTAGGGGCCTCATCCGTAACGCGAACGAGGAACACCACATGCAGGTCTGGACCGGGTTGGGCAATCCGGGGGCGCAATATGCGATGCACCGCCACAATGTCGGCTTCATGGCGATGGACGCCATCGCCGAGGTGCATGATTTCGGCCCGGTGAAGAAGCAATTCCAGGGCTGGACCCAGGAAGGCCGGATCGGCGGGCAGAAGATCCTGCTGCTGAAGCCTGCCACCTTCATGAACGAAAGCGGGCGGAGCGTCGGCGACGCGCTGCGCTTCTACAAGCTGGGTGTCGAGGCGCTGACCGTGTTCCACGACGAACTCGACATCGCGCCTTTCCGCGTCAAGGTGAAGACCGGCGGCGGCACGGCGGGGCATAACGGCCTGCGCTCGATCGACCAGCATCTGGGGCCGGACTTTCGCCGCGTGCGCCTCGGCATCGGGCATCCGGGGCACAAGGACCGCGTGACCGGCCATGTGCTGGGCAATTACGCCAAGGCGGAGATCGAGCCGCTGTCCGACCTGCTAGGCGCGGTGGCGGCGGAGGCGCATTGGCTGGCGGAGGGCGATGACGTGCGCTTCGTCAACGATATCGCGCTACGGCTGGGGGATGCGGCATGAGCGTGCGGCGCCTCTTCGCCTCGCTGCTCTATGAGGGCCAGCTCGACGATGCCGATCTGCTGGCCGACATCGAACAAAGCTGCTGGGCACTGGCCGAGGACGACCGGGCCGGGCGGCGCTGGTCCAAGGAGCATGGCTATCGCGGCTATACCAGCTATGCCTCGCTCAACGACCTGCCGATCCGCGATCCGGTCTTTGCCGACCTCAAGAAGAAGCTCGACCGCCATGTCGCGCGCTTTGCCGAGGAATGCGCGTTCGATCTGGGTGGGCGCAAGCTGAAGCTCGACAGCCTGTGGGTCAATGTCCTGAAGCCGGGGGGCCATCACTCGGCGCATATCCACCCGCATTCGGTGGTGTCGGGCACACTCTATGTCGCCATGCCCCAGGGCTCGGGCGCGCTGAAGCTGGAGGATCCGCGCCTGCCGATGCTGATGGCCGCGCCGCCCCGCCGCCCCGATGCGCCGGACGATCTGGCCACCTTCGCCACCGCCACGCCCGAGCCCGGCACCGTGCTGCTCTGGGAAAGCTGGCTGCGGCACGAGGTGGTGCCCAACGGCGCCAAGGGCGAACGGATCAGCGTCAGCTTCAATTATCGCTGATCCGACCAGAACGGGTGCGACGACATGCGCCGCACCCGCGATCAGACGAAAAGTTCCTTCGACTCGCCGTTGATACGGGGCGTTTGGTCGCGGCGATATCGTGCCGTTAACCTATATTGGGTAAGGAAGATGGCGATCGCACCATCCTATCTCCGGACGTATCCACGATGCTCGAATTCGCCGTCTTCACCTTTGGCATGTTGGCCAGCTTCGTGCTGTCGGGCCTGGGCCGGAACAAGAAGGCGCAGCGCGCCAATCCGCCGATCCTGCGCTATATGGGTCTGGTGCTGATGGGCTTTTCGGGTGCGATGGGTATCATGCTGCTCGGCTATGCCGCCGCATTGGCGGTGAGCGCCTGACGGGCGGGTAACGCCCCTGCCCCCCTCCCCAACTCCGTTCAGCCTGAGCGAAGTCGAAGGCCACGGGAATCCAGTCATCAAACATCCTTGAGGCGAAGGTCAGCCCTTGGCCTTCGACTTCGCTCAGGCTGAACGGAGCTTGGGGTTTTGGCAGCGGTGTCTTCCCTTCCCCCCACCACCATCGGTTGAGAAATCCCCCCATCCTCGCTAGAGGGGCGCTTTCCCCTTTCCTGTAGGATAAGCGACGCATGGGTTTCCGCTGCGGCATCGTCGGCCTGCCGAATGTCGGCAAGTCCACCCTTTTCAACGCGCTGACCGAAACGGCGGCGGCGCAGGCCGCCAATTATCCGTTCTGCACGATCGAGCCCAATGTCGGCAATGTCGCGGTGCCCGATCCACGCCTGTACCAGCTGGCCGAAGTCGCTGGTTCGGCCAAGATCATCGAGACGCAGCTGGCGTTCGTCGACATCGCTGGGCTGGTGCGCGGCGCCTCCAAGGGCGAAGGCCTCGGCAATCAGTTCCTGGGCAATATCCGTGAGGTGGACGCCATCGTCCATGTCCTGCGCTGCTTCGAGGACGGCGACGTCACCCATGTCGAGGGCAAGGTCGACCCGATCGCCGACGCGGAGACGGTCGAGACCGAGCTGATGCTCTCCGACCTGGAAAGCCTGGAAAAGCGCGTCCCCGCCTTCATCAAGAAGGGGCAGCAGGGCGACAAGGAAGCCAAGATCGCCGCGTCGGTCCTCGGCCAGACGCTCGAACTGCTGCGCGACGGCAAGCCCGCGCGGCTGACCGTGCCCAAGGACGAGGAGGAAGCCCGCGTCTTTTCGCAGGCGCAGCTGCTGACCGCCAAGCCCGTCCTCTATGTCTGCAATGTCGAGGAATCGAACGCGGCGAACGGCAATGCCCATTCGGCGCGCGTGTTCGATAAGGCTGCGGCCGAGGGTGCGCAAGCCGTCGTCGTCTCGGCCGCGATCGAGGCCGAGATCGCGACCATGCCCGCCGAAGACCGCGGCGAGTTCCTGTCGGAGCTGGGCCTGTCGGAAACCGGCCTCGCCCGCGTGATCCGCGCCGGTTACGCGCTGCTCGACCTGCTGACCTTCTTCACCGTCGGCCCGAAGGAGGCCCGCGCCTGGACCGTTCATCGCGGCGCCAAGGCCCCCAACGCGGCGGGCGAAATCCACAGCGATTTCGAGCGCGGCTTCATCCGGGCCGAAACGATCGCCTATCCCGACTATATCGCCTTCAAGGGCGAAGCGGGCGCACGCGATGCCGGCAAGCTGCGCGCGGAAGGCAAGGAATATGTCGTCCAGGACGGCGACGTGATGCTGTTCCGCTTCAACGTCTGATCCATCGCGCGCCGGTCGGGTTCGCCCGACCGGCGTCCGAACCCGCTTATTGCCGCTTTGCAGATGCGGCTCATGCAGCTAGGCACACGACATGATCCATGTTAGTGCGTTTCGCCGCGTCATTTATACCAGCCGCGCCGTCGGCGATGACCAGCGCGCCGACCATCAGGCCATATTGGCGGCCTCGCGCCGCAACAACGGCATGGACGGCATCTCGGGCATATTGTGGATCGGCGATGGCGAATATCGCCAGTTGCTCGAAGGGCCGGTGGATAGCGTTCGTGAAACGCTGTCGCGCATCATGCGCGATCCCCGCCACACCGACATCCGCATCCTCGATGACGGGATGACCGACGGCCCCGCCTTCGGCGAATGGGCGATGGCTGGCTTGCCCGGTGACCACCCCGCGCAAGCCGCGGAGCGGCTGCGCCTGTTGCTCCGCAATGCCGACACGACCATCCGCCAGTTCTTTCCGGTCGACTGACCCCGCGAAGGGCGGCAGCTTCCACTCGCCACTGTCATAATGCGACGCTATCGGGCTGAGCCGAAAGGACTGCCCTTCCCGTGATCCGACTCCCCCTTGCCGCTCTCGCGCTCGCCCTGCTCGGCGGTTGCGCCTATCCCTATACCCCGCCTGCCCTGCCCCCGGTGACGAGCGCTGCGCCCGCCACCATGGCAGGCCCTGCCCCCGTCGCCCCCATGGGGGAGGAACGCGCGCCGGTCACGATCCTGGTGTCGATCGACGGGTTCCGCGCCGACTATCTGCAACGGGGTATCACCCCCAATCTGTCGCGACTGGCGGCCGGCGGCGTGAGCGCGCCGATGCGGCCATCCTTTCCGTCCAAGACCTTCCCCAATCACTGGACGCTGGTGACGGGGCTGGTTCCCGATCGCCACGGCATCGTCGCCAACAGCTTCACCGATCCGGCTCATCCCGGCGAACGCTTCACCATGTCGTCGGAGCAGCCCTATTGGTGGAATGCCGCCGAGCCGATCTGGGTGACGGCGGAGAAGGCGGGCATCCCCACCGCCACCATGTTCTGGCCCGGCTCCACCGTCGCCTGGGGCGGGGTCCAGCAGGACGACAGCCACCACAGCATCACCGGCGGCACCCGCCCGCACGACTGGCAGGCCTATAACTCCGCCGTGTCCGATAGCCAGCGGGTCGATGCGCTGATCGACTGGCTGCGCCGTCCGGTGGCGACCCGTCCGCGCTTCCTGACGCTCTATATCGACGAGGTGGATATCGCCGGGCACGAGGTCGGCCCCGATGCGCCCGAGATCAACACCGCCATCGCCAAGGCAGATCGGGCGATCGGGATGCTGGTGGCGGGGCTGGCCGAACTGCATCAGCCCGCCAATCTGGTCGTCGTCGCCGATCATGGCATGGCGGCGACCTCCAGCGACCGGGTGATCGCGCTCGACCAGCTTCTCGACCCGGCCGATTACCAGTTGAGCGATGACGGCCCCTTCGCCTCGCTGACGGCGAAGCCCGGCCATGAGGCCGCGCTGGAGGCGCGTCTGCTGGGACGGCGCGGCCATATGACCTGCTGGCGCAAAAGCGAGATTCCGGCGCGCTTTCAGTACGGCCGCAACCCGCGCATCGCGCCCTATTTCTGTCTCGCCGATGCCGGATGGATGATCGAGGAGAAGGCGCCGGACAAGCCCTTTGCCGGGGGGATGCATGGCTATGACAATGCCGATCCGACCATGGAGGCGCTGTTCGTCGCCCATGGTCCGGCGTTCCGGCCGGGCGTCCGGCTGGCACCATTCGCCAATGTCGACGTTGCACCCTTGCTGCGCGACCTGATCGGCCTGCCGCCGGGCCAGGGGCTGGACGGCAATGACGCGCCGTTCCGCCGCGCGTTCCGACGATAGGGAGGCAATGAGGATGATCTGGCTGGAGGATGTCGCGGTCGGCGACGTGTCGCGGTTCGGCGCGTACAAGGTGGAGCGGGACGAGGTCATCGCCTTTGCCCGGCGTTACGATCCCCAGCCCTTCCACCTGTCCGACGAAGCCGCCGCCGCCACCCATTTCGGGCGGCTGTCGGCCAGCGGCTGGCATACCGCATCGATGGCGATGGCGATGATCGTCGCGCATTTCCGCGATACCGGCTTCCAGAGCATCGGCTCGCCCGGGGTCGACGAACTGCGCTGGACCAGGCCCGTCTTTCCCGGCGACACGCTCCATTGCGAAACGGAGGTGCTGGAGACGCGGACCTCGGCCAGCCGCCCCGAAATGGGCTTCGTCATCAGCCGCTGGACCGTGCTTAATCAGGACGATGTGCCGGTCATGACGATGCGTCCCACCGTCATGATCCGTACCCGCCCAAAGGCCGGTTAACGCGGACCCCGCCCGCCGCGTCCGCCCGGTCGGCCGCCACGCCAGCCGCCGGGACGCGGCGCGGACGGGGTCGGGCGAACGCCCTCGCCGCCGCGCCACCGGCCGGGATTGCCGCGCCAGCCGCCGGGCGCAGGGGTCGCACCGGGCACCGGTCCACGCCAGCCGCCCCGGCCCCAGCCGCGCCACTGGTCCCGGATCGCCCCGCCGCGCCACGCATCGCGACGCCCTTCCCAATAGGCGCGCTGACCGTCGTTCCAGCGGAACGGGCGGCGATACCGATCATAGACGTAGACGCCGGTGCCCGGATAATAGAAGTCGTTATACCAGCCATAATAGGACGGCGCGTAGCCATAACCGCCATAGCCGCCGCCATAATAGCCCGGCGCATAACCGCCGCCATAGCCGGCACCCACCGACACGCCGTTATAGCCATAGCCGTCGGCGCATCCGCCCAGCGCCAGCAACCCGGCCGCGATCGCCACGGCCCAGCCCGTCTTTCTCCCCAGGTTTTTCAGGGTCATCATCCTCTCCATGCCCCTGGTCCAGCCGGAGCGGGTGCGGCAGGGGTCCGTCATCCGCGTCTATCGACGGTCAACCCCGCAGCGCGAAGGGAGGTTCCTGCGCCTTGCCGCCTGCACGGGCGGTGAACGCCCAAAGGGGATTGGCAAAGTCGGTCAAGCAAGGCTAACCTGACGTACCGTTCATCGAGGACGGGCTTGAGATAGGCGGCGCATGACCGGGGGCAATCCGGCACGACCGTCGGATCGTAGCGTGTCGAACGCGAGCGAAGGTGGAGGGACAGGACGAATGGCGATGACGGAGAACACCGTACCCCCCGGCGAGGCGCCGGAGCCATTCCACGAAGAGGTCCATGATCCCCGTCGCCGCGACTTCATCAATGTCGCCGCCGTGTCTTTCGCGGGTGTCGGCGCGCTGGCGATCGTCCTGCCGCTCATCAACCAGATGAACCCCTCGGCCGATGTTCTCGCCCAGTCCACCACCGAGATCGACCTGTCGAAGATCCAGCCGGGCCAGGCGATCAAGGCCAGCTTCCGCAAGCAGCCGCTGTTCGTGCGCAACCTGACGCCCAAGGAAATTGCCGAGGCCAACGCCGTGCCGCTGTCCGAACTGCGCGATCCGCAGACGCTGGCGGAGCGGACCAAGCCGGGCAAGACGAACTGGCTGATCACGCTGGGCGTCTGCACCCATCTGGGCTGCGTGCCGCTGGGCGCGGGCGAGGGCGAGAACAAGGGGCCGTATGGCGGCTATTTCTGCCCCTGCCACGGCTCGGCCTATGACACCGCCGCCCGCATCCGAAAGGGTCCGGCGCCGAAGAACCTGTTCGTGCCCGAATACAAATTCGACAGCGACACGACCGTCACGGTCGGCGCGGCCGCTTAAGGGAGACCCGAGAAATGAGCTTTCCCTGGGCCAAACATTATCAGCCGAAACAGCCGGTCATGCGCTGGCTGGACGAGAAGCTGCCGCTGCCGCGCCTCGTCTACAATGCGGTGGGTGCGGGCTATCCGGTGCCGCGCAACCTGAATTACTTCTGGAATTTCGGCGTGCTGGCGGGGGCCGCCCTCGCCATCCAGATCATCACCGGCGTCGTGCTGGCAATGCACTATGCCGCCAATGCGGGCGTCGCCTTCGACTCGGTCGAAAGCATCATGCGCGACGTGAATGCGGGCTGGTTCCTGCGTTATGCCCACGCCAACGGCGCGTCGATGTTCTTCATCGTCGTCTACACCCATATCTTCCGTGGTCTCTATTACGGATCGTACAAGGCCCCGCGCGAGATGGTATGGCTGCTCGGCGTTGTGATCTTCCTCCTCATGATGGCGACGGCCTTCATGGGCTATGTCCTCCCCTGGGGACAGATGAGCTTCTGGGGGGCGCAGGTCATCACCGGCTTCTTCTCGGCGATCCCACTGGTCGGCGATACCATCCGCATCTGGCTGCTGGGCGGCTTCGCGCCGGACAATGCCGCGCTGAACCGCTTCTTCTCGCTCCACTATCTGCTGCCCTTCGTGATCGCGGGCGTCATCATCCTGCACATCTGGGCGCTGCACATTCCGGGTTCCAACAACCCGACCGGCGTGGACGTGAAGGGCGAGCAGGATACCGTGCCCTTCCACCCCTATTACACCGCCAAGGATGCGGTGGGTCTGGGCGTGTTCCTGCTGGTCTTCGCCAGCCTGCTGTTCTTCTTCCCCAATTATCTGGGCCACCCGGACAATTACATCCCGGCCAACCCGCTCTCGACCCCAGCGCATATCGTGCCAGAATGGTATTTCTGGCCCTTCTATGCGATCCTGCGCGCCTTCACTGCCGACTTCATCCTGCCCGCCAAGCTGTGGGGCGTGCTGGCGATGTTCGGGTCGATCCTGCTGCTGTTCTTCCTCCCCTGGCTGGACAGCTCGCCGGTGCGGTCGAACAATTTCCGGCCCAAGGCGCGAGTCGCCTTCTGGGTGCTGGTCGTCGACGTCCTGCTGCTCGGCTGGTGCGGCGGCTCGCCCGCAACGCCTTTCTTCATCATCCTCAGCCAGCTGACGGCGGCCTATTATTTCCTCCATTTCCTGGTGATCCTGCCCTGGATCGCCCGGACGGAGCGCCCCGCGCCCCTGCCCAACTCGATCACCGAAGCCGTGCTGTCCAAGCATGGCGGGACCGCACCCACCAAGTCGGCCCTGGCCTGACCCGAACCGAAAGAGGATAGCTGAACATGGTTCGTGGCATCGCATTCCTGGTCGGGGCGGCCTTCACCTTCGTCCTCGCCATCGCGCTGTGGGGCAGCGTCTCGGGACTCGTCTCAGAGCCGCCCGCGCCCACCGCCGAGGAGGAGTTCCACCTTCACCCCAAGCCCGCGCATCTGGCGTCGGACGGCATTTTCGGCCGCTTCGACCGCCGCCAGCTCCAGCGCGGCTTCCAGGTCTACAAGGAGGTCTGCGCGGCCTGCCACTCGCTGCGGCTGGTCGCGTTCCGCGACCTGAAGGACCTGGGCTATACCGACCCCGAGGTGAAGGCGATCGCCAACCAGTGGGTGATCGAACAGCCCAGCATCAACCCGGAGACGGGCGAGGCGACGACACGCAAGAACGTCCCCGCCGACCGCTTCCCGTCGCCCTTCGCCAACGAGGTGGCGGCGCGCGCGGCGAACAACAACGCGCTGCCGCCCGACCTGTCGCTGATGGCCAAGGCGCGGCATGACGGCGGCAACTATATCTACTCGCTGGTCGGCCCCGACGCCTATCGCCCGCAACCCGCCGAGCTGCTGCGCAAGTTCCCCGACGCCAAGACGCCGACCGGCCTGCACTATAACCCATACTTCGCGAACCTGAACATCGCGATGCCGCCGCCGCTGACCTCGGACGGCCAGGTGCAATATGCCGACGGCACGCTGGCCAGCCGCGACCAGATGGCCAAGGACGTCGCCGCCTTCCTGACCTGGACCGCCGAGCCCAAGCTGGAATCGCGTCACGCCGCCGGGATCGGGGCGTTCGTCTTCATCCTGATCTTCTGCTTCCTGGCCTGGGGCGCGTATCAGAATGTCTGGCGCGACGTGAAACACTGAGATCGGGAAAGCCCGATGTGAGAGAACTGGGGCGGTTTCCGACAAGGGAGCCGCCCGTTTTATATGGGCCTTTCCGTCCCGCCCCCCGCAATCCCAACGTCCGTTCAGGCTGAGCGAAGTCGAAGCCCACGCCCCGCCCTCTCCATCTTTCTTGGCAGCGGGATTCCCCTGGCCTTCGACTTCGCTCAGGCTGAACGGAAGTGATGGAGTTCGGGCCTCCCCCTTTACCCCCGCGCCCCACAGGCCCATTACGCCCCCATGAGCGCCTATGATGACCTGAAAGCCCTGATCCGCACCATCCCGGATTTTCCCAAGCCCGGCATCCAGTTCCGCGACATCACCACCCTGCTCCTCGATCCCAAAGGCTTCGCGCAGACGATCGAGCGGATGGCTGCCGCGACACGCGGGACCGTCGATCTGGTCGCCGGGATCGAGGCGCGGGGCTTCCTCTTCGCCGCTGCGCTCGCCTTGCCGCTGAAGGCGGGCGTGCTGCTGATCCGCAAGGACGGCAAGCTGCCCGGCGCGACCATCGCCGAGGATTATGCGCTGGAATATGGCCAGGACCGCATCGCCATCCATGAGTATGCGCTGGTCCCCGGTGCGCGCGTGCTGCTGGTCGACGACCTGATCGCCACCGGCGGCACCGCGCGCGCCGCCGTCCGGCTGATCCGCAAGGCGGGGGGCGTGGTCGAGCAGGCGCAGTTCCTGGTCGACCTGCCCGATCTGGGCGGTGCCGATGCGCTGCGCCAAGAGGACATCGCGGTCGATGCGCTGCTGTCCTTCCCCGGCCACTGATGCGGCTCGCGCTGCATGAGCCCGATATCGCGGGCAATGTCGGCACGCTGATCCGCACCGCGACCTGTTTCGGCGTCGCGGTCGACCTGATCGAGCCGATGGGCTTTCCCTATTCCGACCGCGCGCTCGCCCGATCGGCTATGGACTATGCCGCTATGGCCGAGGTCGTGCGCCATGCCGATTGGGACGCCTTTCGCGCCGCGACGCGCGGGCGGATCGTGCTGGCGACGACACAGGGCGCGATCCCGCTGCCCGAGATGGTGTTCCGCCCCGACGATGTGATCCTGCTCGGCTCCGAGGGCGCGGGCGTGCCGGAAGCGGTTCATAACGCCGCCGATATCCGCGTCCGCGTGCCGATGCGGGCCGGGGTCCGCTCGCTCAACGTCGCGATCACCGGCGGGATTCTGCTGGCCGAGGCACGCCGCCAGACGGGTTGGGATCAAATGCCGGGTTGACCCTGCCCCCCGCCCCCGCCCAGAACGCCGGGCGATGAACAGCCGCACCCCCGACATCGCGCTCGACGCCGAGCAGGACGCCGCCCGCCTCTGGTTCGAGTCCCTGCGCGACCGGATCTGCGCCGCGTTCGAGGCGATCGAGCGCGAGGCGGGGTCGGACACCGCCTTCCAATACACCGCCTGGGACCGCACCGATCCCAGCGGCGAACCCGGCGGCGGCGGCGTGCGCGGGGTGATGAAGGGCCGGGTCTTCGAAAAGGTCGGCGTCAACGTCTCGACCGTCGGCGGCACCTTCGAGGGGCCGTTCGCCAAGACCATCCACGGCGCGGGCGACGATCCGCGTTTCGTGGCGACGGGGATCAGCCTGGTCGCGCACATGGCCAATCCGCATGTGCCGGCGGTCCATATGAACACCCGCTTCCTCACCACCACCAAGCGCTGGTTCGGTGGCGGCGCGGACCTCAACCCGCCGCTGCCGATCGAGGAAGACACCGCCGACTTCCACGCCCGGCTGAAGACCGCGTGCGACGCGCATGACCCGGAGCACTACCCCCGGTTCAAGGCGTGGGCGGACGAATATTTCTACATCCCGCATCGCCAGGTTCATCGCGGCGTGGGCGGCATCTTCTACGATCATCTGGAGGGTGATTTCGACGGTCATTTCGCCTTCACCCGCGATGTCGGCGAGGCGTTCCTGGACGTCTTCCCGCGCATCGTCCGGCGGCGCATGGGCCTGCCCTTTACCGAGGCGGACCACGCCCAGATGCTGGCGTGGCGCGGGCGCTATGCCGAGTTCAACCTGGTCTATGATCGGGGCACGTTGTTCGGGCTGAAGACCGGCGGCAATATCGACGCGATCCTGATGAGCCTGCCGCCGCTGGCGACGTGGGAATAAGCCCGTGGCGCTGATCCCCGTCGACCCCGCCGAGATCGCCACCATCGTCACCACGCTGGAGATGCGCGAGCGGCCACGCCCCCGCCCCCTGCCCGCCGCGCCGCTGCAACTGGTCGCCTGGGCCAAGCCCGATCCGGCGAAGTATCGCATGCTGTTCCAGCGTGTGGGCGCGCCCTGGCTCTGGTTCTCGCGGCTGGTGATGGACGATGCGACGCTGACCGCGATCATCCACGATCCCGCCGTCGCGGTCTTCGCCGTCGTCGACCGGGCGGGGATCGAGGTCGGGCTGCTCGAACTCGATCATCGCACGGATGGGGAATGCGAGATCGGCTATTTCGGGCTGATCCCCGAGCTGGCGGGGCAAGGCCATGGCCGCTGGCTGATGGCGCAGGCGCTGATGCGCGCCTGGACCGCGAAGGTCGAACGGGTGTGGGTGCATACCTGCACGCTCGACCACCCGTCCGCGCTGAATTTCTATCGCAGGCAGGGCTTCGTGCCCGTATCGCGCGCGATCGAGACGTTTCGCGATCCCCGTGCGCTGGGCGTCCTGCCCGAGGACGCCGCGCCGCAAATCCCCCGGCTCAGCCCGCGCGATTGACCAGGCGGCGATAGGCCGCGACCGACACCAGCGCCTGGGCGAGCCCCGCCGCCATCGCCACCGCCGCCGATCCGGCCTGGAGCAGCGCGACCGCGACCGGATTGCCCGCACCATCGCCCTGCACAGCCTCGATCAATGCCAGGAAGGGCTGCGCCCCGATCATGCCGCCCAGATAGGTGCAGGACGCCAGCGCCGCCATCGACAGGCCCGTGCCCCGCGTCAGCGACACCGAACGAGCCAGCGCCGCCATGGCGGGCATACGCCGCTCGGCGAACAGCACCGGGCCGACCAGCAGCAACCGCCCGGCCACATACAGCCCCGGCAGGATTTAGAGCAGCATCCCCGCCCCCACCGGCAGCGCGACCAGGATCATCGCCAGCAGGAAGCGCGGCGCCATCCGCAATGCGCGGCCCAGCGCTTCACCGACCGTTACCGGCCCGCCGAGGGTCAGCGCCAGGATCGCGGCCGTCCCGATCAGGCCGACCGCATAGCTGGCGAAATACCAGCCGCCATAATGGCCCGCCCAGGCCCCGACCGAATCGATCCAGGCCATGGCGCGCGCGGTCGCCTCGCCACCCTCGGTCTCGGGCAGCGGCGGCGCAGGCACCAGCAGCCCCAGCGCAAAGGCGGGCCAGAACAGGAAGGGCGCGGACAGGCGGATCAGCAGCACGCAATCGCGGCGGAACACGGCCCACGCATCCCGCAGGGTGGCGACGACATCCAGTTTCATCATTCCAGTTTCATCACGAGGCCCGTTTCATCACAGGGACGAACCGACCTCTCCACGATGCGCCTGCTCGCCCGCCGTCGCGACGTACAGCCGCGCGACGAAGACATAGGCCAGCGTCATGAACCCCGCGCTGACCACCGATCCGAGCAGTGCCGCCAGCCGGACGGCGGTCAACGCCTGATCCGCGCCCAGCGCCAGACGAAGCGCCGCGCCGGTGACGCCCTGCACCGCCAGCGTCGCGACCAGCATGACCACCCCGAACAGCAGGAACACGCCGATCAGCCGCCAGGTCAGCCCCTGCGTCAGCGCGATGGAGCGACGGATCGCACCCAGTCCGCGCCGCTCGTTCAGCACCACGGCATAGATCAGCATCAACCGCGCCGCGAGCCACAGCGACGCCACTATGATCGTCAGGCCGTACAGGATCAGGAACAGCGCCGCGCCGCCGCTCATCGACGGCAATTTGGACGGGTCGCCGTTCGCTGCGACCGCGGCGGCGAAGTTGAAATGCGAAAGCCCCAGCACGACGACCATCACCAGCACGACGAGCGCAAAGGCGAAACCGATCGCCAGGGCGACGCCCAGCACCGGCCACATCCGGCGAAGGCCCGCGCGCGACGCGGCGGCACTGGTCGTCGCCGGATGGGTCGCCAGCGCCATGATGGCCAGCTGTGCCCAGATGCCCAGCAGCGCGGACAGGACGATCAACCCCAGCCCCGTCATCCCCATGGACGGCTGGGTGGCTCCGGACGGCAGCAGCACGATCTGCAACACGCCCGGCAGGACGAAGCCGATCAGGGCAAAGGGGGCCATCATCCCGGCCCTGCCCGCCAGCACCTGCTGCGTGCTGTCCCACACCGTTCCGATCCTGACGGTCATGCTACCTCCCTTGGCGGCCCACCCCGTCCGCCTGTCCGGGTCTGCCTAAACGATTGCCGGATGCAAAGCCATCATGCCGGGACCGGCTGGTTGCGGAGCGCTTGCATCGACGCAGCGTCGGGCGCAAGGACAAGGAATCGTGACCCATATTCCCGACATGCCCGATATCGAATGGCGGATCAGCCCGGGCCTGACCCCCTATGACCAGTCGCTCGCCGAGATGGAGGCGCGCGCCGCCGCCGTGGTGGCTGGCGAAGCGCGGGAGCTTGTCTGGCTGCTCGAACATCCGCCCGTCTATACTGCCGGGACCAGCGCCGACCCGGTCGAGCTGGTCGATCCGCGTTTCCCGGTGTTCCAGACCGGGCGCGGCGGGAAATATACCTATCACGGCCCCGGCCAGCGGACCGGCTATCTGGTCCTGGACCTCAACAAGCGCGGGCGCGACGTGCGGCATTTCGTCCATACGCTGGAGGGCTGGCTGATCGCCGCGCTGGGGCGGCTGGGGGTCAACGCGTTCCGTGCCGAGGGGCGGGTCGGCATCTGGACCCGCGACGGCGGCCCGGAGGCGAAGGTAGGCGCGATTGGTGTGCGCGTGCGTCGCTGGGTGACACTGCACGGCTTTGCGATCAACGTCGCGCCCGACCTGTCCCATTTCGGAGGGATCGTGCCCTGCGGCCTCGCGGAATTCCCGGTGACCAGCCTTTTTGCGTTGAACGGCGTCAAGTCGTTGGAAACCTTTGACGAGGCGCTTGCGTTCAGCTTTCCGGCTTTCCTCAACGATCTCGACGCGGTGCGACAAAACGAGGCTTGAGGACCAGACGGTATCCGATTAATGTCCACCCCGATTTGGGTAATAGGGCCAGCAAGCCGTTCCAAATCCATAATATCAAGGGAGCTTCCAATGCGTGCAATCATCTCCAAGGTCCTGACGGGCTCGATCATCGCCGGCGCGGCGCTCGCGGTTTCGGCTTGCGGCTCGAAGACCGAGAACACCACCGACGCGAACATGACCACCGAAATGAACGCTTCGGAAGGCATGGACACCGCCACCGACAACATGACCGCCGTCGACGGCACCATGAACGGTGGCATGATGGCCAACGACACCACCATGTCGAACGACATGATGATGGCCAATGACACGATGATGACCAACGCGACCAACGCGATGTAATCATCGTCGGGGTCATCCCGACGAAGGGGGCCGTCCGGGCGACCGGGCGGCCCCTTTTTCATGGGTGCTCCCCAAATGTTCGCGATGACGGGCCGGGCGGAGCAAACGCCGGATTTCGCTATGTTTCCGTAACGATCGATCGCGCATGAACGATGGCCGTGCGGGCGTGATTCCGTTTGGGAAAAAAGCCGGAAAGCGTTATGTTTCGGGACGCTCGAAGGCCCTACGGGGGAAGGATCGGAACACAATGAAAGTGGTGCGTACCGCGCTGGTAGCTGGCGTGGCGTTTTGGGGGATGGGTGCCGCGGCGCCCGCATCGGCGCAATTCTTCCTGCAGCCCTATAATTTCCAGGGAAAGCCCGTCCAGGGCGACGAACCCGGCATCGGCCAGCCGCTGCCCGGCGCGACCCCGGCGGAGTTGCGCGCGGGCCTGCTGTGGAACATGCGCGCCGCGCTCAACGTCGCCGCGCTGCAATGCCAGTTCGAACCGATGCTGACGACCGTTTCCAACTATAACGCGACGCTGAAGGATCACGAGGCCGAGCTGAAGGGCGCGTTCGACACGCTGGGCGCCTATTTCAAGCGGCAGAACAAGTCGGTGAAGGCCGGGCAGGACGCGCTCGACCAATATGGCACGCGCACCTATGCCAGCTTCTCGTCGGTGTCGGGACAGCTGGGCTTCTGCACCACGGCGGCGTCGATCCTGCATCAGGCAGTGTTCACCCCGCGCGGCCATCTGGGCGAGCTGGCGGTCGACCGGATGCGCGAGCTGCGCAACAGCCTGGTCCCGTACGGCGAGCAGCGTTTCCCGCGCTATATCGGGCGCGAGCAGCATATCGTCGCCACCATGCCGCGCCTGGATGCACTGTGCTGGAACAAGAAGGCGGAATGGGTCGTCAAGAAGTGCGGCGTGCAGAACTGGCCGCCCGCCGGCGCGACGAGCCTGGCGGCGCGCTAAGACCAAATCCTCCCCGGCACGGGGAGGTGGCAGGCCGCAGGCCTGACGGAGGGGGGCTTCCACTACGGATGCCCTGTGTGGAACGCCCCCTCCACCACCGCTTCGTGGCGGTCCCCCTCCCCGTACCGGGGAGGATGAAAGCCCCCCTCCCCATCCGCGCCATAATTTGCTAGGCGCGCGGCCATGCTCAATCTGAATGGCATCACCGTGCGCCTGGGCGGCCGCACGATCCTCGACGGTGCATCCGCCGCACTCCCCCCCGGCAGCCGGGTCGGCCTGATCGGCCGCAACGGTGCGGGCAAGTCCACGCTCGTCCGCGTGATCGCAGGCCAGCTGGAGGCCGATGACGGCGCGTGCGAGATGCCCAAGGGCGCCAAGCTCGGCTATATCGCGCAGGAAGCCCCCGACGGCACCGCGACGCCTTTCGAGACGGTGCTGGCCGCCGATATCGAGCGCGCCGAGCTGATGGAGCGCAGCGAGACCGAGAGCGATCCGGAAAAGCTGGGCGACATTTACGAGCGGCTCATCGCGATCGACGCCTATACCGCCCCCGCGCGCGCCTCCAGCATCCTGCAAGGGCTTGGCTTCGACGAGGCGATGCAGGCACGGCCTCTGTCCAGCTATTCGGGCGGGTGGAAGATGCGCGTGGCGCTCGCCGCGCTGCTGTTCTCCGCGCCCGACGTGCTGCTGCTCGACGAACCATCGAACCACCTCGACCTCGAAGCGGTGATGTGGCTGGAGGATTTCCTCAAATCCTATCGCGCGACGATCCTGCTGGTCAGCCATGAGCGCGATTTCCTGAACAACGTCGTCGACCATATCCTGCACCTGCAAGGCGGCAAGGTGACGCTGTATCCGGGCGGTTACGACTCGTTCGAGCGCCAGCGTGCCGAGCGGATGGCGCAGCTCGCCGCCGCCAAGGCGAATCAGGACGCGCAGCGCGCCAAGTTGCAGGACTATATCGCCCGCAACTCGGCCCGCGCCTCGACCGCCAAGCAGGCGCAGAGCCGCGCCAAGATGCTGTCCAAGATGCAGCCGATCGCCGAGATGGCGAACGACCCGTCGCTGTCCTTCGACTTCCCCGATCCCGACCAGCTGCGCCCGCCGCTCATCACGCTGGACCTGGCGAGCGTGGGCTATGCCGAGACGCCGATCCTGAAGCGGCTGAACCTGCGCATCGACCCGGACGACCGGATCGCGCTGCTCGGCCGCAACGGCAACGGCAAGACGACGCTGGCCCGCCTGCTCGCCGCGCAGCTGACGCCGATGGAAGGCGGCATGAACTCGAGCGGCAAGATGCGCGTCGGTTACTTTACCCAGTATCAGGTCGAGGAACTCGACACCGACGACACCCCGCTGGAGCATATGACGCGTATCATGCGCGGCGCGACCCCGGCGGCGGTGCGCGGGCAGCTGGGCCGGTTCGGCTTTTCGGGCGACAAGGCGACGACCAAGGTCGGCAAGCTGTCGGGCGGCGAGCGCGCCCGCCTGGCGCTGGCGCTCATCACCCGCGACGCGCCGCACATGCTGATCCTCGACGAGCCGACCAACCACCTCGACGTTGACGCGCGCGAGGCGCTGGTCCAGGCGCTCAACATGTACAAGGGCACGGTCGTGCTGGTCAGCCATGATCGCCACATGCTGGAAATGACGGCGGACCGGCTGGTGCTGGTCGACAATGGCACGGCGAAGGAGTTCGATGGGTCGCTGGACGATTACATCGCCTTCGTGCTGAAGGGTGACGCGGGCCAGGGCGACGCCGCGTCCAAGGCGGACCGGGCGGCGAACAAGAAGGCCTCGGCCGAGCAGCGCGAACGCTTCAACGCGATGAAGAAGACGCTGCGCGGCATCGAGGACGAGATGGCCAAGCTGACCCGCGAGCGCGACGCGCTGGACAAGGCGATGAACGACCCGGCGGCGGCCGAACCGCGCCATGCGAAACTGTCGATGGGCGAGCTGAACAAGCGGCGTGCCGAGGTGGTCGACAAGCTGGCCGAAGCGGAAGTGCGCTGGATGGAAGCGGGTGAGGCGATGGAGGCGGCGTGATGCCCGCCATCCGTTCGCACTGAGCGAAGTCGAAGTGCGGTGGGGGATTCCCGTGGGCTTCGACTCCGCTCAGCCTGAACGGAGGTTGGGTACTCACCCTCCCTTATCACAGGCGTACCCCGGCGAAGGCCGGGGTCCAGTTTCCGCGAAGTCGGCGGCGCGCGATTTGATGAGGGGGAGGCGATGGCCCACCACCCTTGATACGCTGCGCAACCGGTCCCCGGCCATCGTCGGGCTACGCCTGACAATGCCGGGGCAGGCCCGCTAATTAAGCTCCGGTTTCTTCCGAACTCTCTTCGGCACCGCCGGCCGGATTCTCGATCCACGCCTCGACCTCGCCGTTCAGCTTCAGGGTCAGCGGGCGGCCATGGCGGTCGACCTTCTTGCCCAGCGCGACGCGGATCCAGCCTTCGGAAATGCAATATTCCTCGACGTCGCGGCGTTCATTGCCCTTGAAGCGGATGCCGACCCCACGCGAGAGGAGGTCCTGGTCGAAATAGGGGCTGTCCGGGTTGGTGGACAGGCGATCGGGAACGGTATCGGTCATGCCATGGCCTTAACGCCGACTCGGGGGCGCTGCCAAGCAGGGCTGCCAAGAAAAAGCCCAAAGAAAAGCGGCGCCGGGATCGCTCCCGACGCCGCCAAGGACCTTAGTTGCAGACCCGTACCTGCACATTGCGGCCCCAATAAGGGTCCCAGCGCCAGTCGGTCCAGCAGCGCGGCGCGTAGCTGCGATACTCATATTGATAGACCGGCGGCGGGGGCGGCGGCGCATAATAGGGATCATAGCCCCGATTGTAATAATAGCCGCGATCGACATAGCGCGGCTGGTTGCTGCTCGCGATGGCCGCGCCGACGCCCAGACCGACGATACCGCCCAGCAGCGCGCCCGCGACGGCATCGCCGCCCCGGTCACGATGGTAATAGCCGCCATAACCACCACCCCAGCCACGGCCCCAACGCTGTGCCTCGGCCGGCGCCGCCGCCGTCAGCGCGGTGGCGCCCAAGGCGAGGCCCAGTCCCAGCTTCTTCCAAACTCCGTTCATACCGAACCTCCGATACTGATACGCCCGGTCCGCTGATCGCAAAACGCGCAGGCGGCGTCCGTGTTGCCTTCCCTGCCACTATGGGGCTGAATGGACACGGAATGTGGCGTTTAGGCGCGGTTCAGGAGGGAAAGCGGAAATGGCATACTGGCTGCTGAAGTCGGAGCCGGACAGCTATGGCTGGGACGATCTGGTCCGGGACGGGCGGACCGAATGGGACGGCGTGCGCAACGCCGCCGCCGCCGGGCATTTGCGGGCGATGCAGCCGGGCGACTCGGCGCTTTTCTATCATAGCGGCAAGGACAAGGCGGCGGTCGGCATCGCGACGATCACCCGCGCCGCCAAACCCGATGGCGATGACGGGCGCTGGGTCTCGGTGGAGATCGCCCCCGACCGCCCGCTGCCCCGCCCCGTCACGCTGGCCGCGATGAAGGAGGAGGCGAAGCTCGCCGCCCTGGCGATGCTGCGTCAGTCGCGACTGTCCATATCGCCGGTGGGAGAGGCGGAATGGGCGGTGCTGATGGCGATGGCAGAACTTTAGGGCGCGATGGCATGGGATCGAACCGAGCCTAGCCCCTCCCCTTGACGGGTTGGGGTGGGACATCGCCACAGACCCGGCGTTTGCGGAAACGCCCCACCCCCTGCCCCTCCCCTGAAGGGGAGGGGGGGATCAAGCTGATGCCATCATGCTTCAAATCCTCCTTTGCAAAGGGAGGTGGCAGCGCGCAGCGGATGGTCCCCCTTCCCGTGCCGGGGAGGGTCAGCCCATGCGATAGGCGTAATCCGCCGCCTCTTGCACCTGCTTTGGCGTGGGGCGGACGCCGGTATAGAGCACGAACTGCTCCAGCGCCTGAATGGTCGCGACCTGGGTGCCGGTGATCACCCGCTTGCCCAGCCCCCGCGCCATGGACAGGAAGCGCGTCTCGGGCGGATATTGCACCACGTCGAAGGCGATCTCGGCACGGTCGATCATCGCCTCCGGGAAGGCGAGCTGATCCTCATCGCCCCCGGTCATGCCGATCGGCGTGACGTTGATGAGCAGCGGCGTGCGCTTATCCAACTCCGCCGACCAGGCGAAACCATAAAGCGCGGCCAATTCGCGCCCGACCGCCTCGTTGCGCGCGACGATGGTCCCGTTCGCGAAACCCGCGTCGCGCAAGGCTGCCGCCACCGCCTTGGCCATGCCGCCCGATCCGCGCAGGACGAAGGGTGTGGAGGGATCGATATCGGCGATCAGCTCGACCACGGCGGCATAGTCGGTGTTGTAGCCGGTCAGCCGCCCATCATCATTGACGATGGTATTGACGCTGTCGATCGCCGCCGCCGACCCGGCCAGCCCGTCGAGCATCGGAATCACCGCCTCCTTGAACGGCATCGAAATCGCGCAACCCCGGATATTCAGCGCCCGAATCCCGCCGACCGCCGCCGCCAGATCGGTCGTGCTGAACGACTTGTAGACATAGTCCAGCCCGGTCAGCTCATAGAGCCGGTTGTGGAAGCGCGACCCGAAATTGCCGGGCCGCGCCGACAGCGACATGCACAGCCGCGTGTCGCGACCGATGGGGGGTTTTGTGGTCATGTCACGGGTTTAGCGGAGTGTTGGGGGGAGCGCATCCCTTGGCCGATGCCCACGCCTCGCCCTATCCCCGCATCTCTCCCGCAATCGCCCGAACCAGTTCGGCTGCGGGCCGGGCACGAGCCAATGGCGCCCCCTGCCCCGCCCATTGCGCGCCATAGCCGCCCTCTCCCCTCGCCTTCGCGGCGGCATTCAACGCCTTTCCCGCATCATAGGCGATCGGATAATCCGGCACCGCCACCGGCAAAGCCTCCCCCATCGCGGTGAAGCGATTGGGCAAGCAGCGCGCCGGACGCCCCGAGATCGCACGGGTCATCACCGTATGCGCGGCCCCCTCGCCCATCAGGGCGGCGCGGTACGCCGCATCCGCCGCGCTCTCGGGACAAGCGATGAACGCCGTCCCCAGCTGCGCCGCCACCGCACCCAGCGCCAGAGCGGCCGACACACCCGCACCGTCCATGATCCCGCCCGCCGCGATCACCGGCCGCCGCGTCCGCATCACCAGCAAGCGGGTCAGCGCCAGCGTACCCAGCCGGTCGTCGGGCGCATCGGGATCGAACATCCCGCGATGGCCGCCCGCCTCATAGCCTTGCGCCACCAGCATATCGATCCCGGCACTCTCGGCGGCCTGCGCCTCAGCCAGCGAGGTCACGCTGGCCAGCAACAGGCATCCCGCCTGTTTCAGCGCGGCGATGCGGGGACCATCGGGCAGGCCGAAGTGAAAGCTGACCACCGCCGGTTTCGCCGCGACCAGCAGCGTCAGCATCGCATCGTCCTGCGCGAAGCTCGAATAGATTGCCCGCAACGCTGCTGGTGGCTCGGTGTCGAACGCCGCAAAGGCGGGGCGAAGCGCTTCGCACCACGCCGTCTCGCGCGCCGGATCGGGCTCGGGCGGCGCATGGACAAAGAGGTTGACGTTGAACGGCCTTTCGGTCCGCTCACGCGTCTCGGCGATCATCCGGGCGGCCGCATCGGCGTCGCCAGCCCCGAGCGCGATCGCGCCCAGACCGCCGCCCGCATTCACCGCTGCGGCCATGGCGGGGGTCGACACCCCCGCCATCGGCGCCTGCAGGATCGGAACGTCGAGGGTCAGCCGATCCCGCGCACCCGTATCAGCGCGGCGCCTTGGCACCTTCCACCGCCGCTTGGGGATCGACCGAGGGCGCGCCCTTGGCGGGCGTGCCGGTATTGGCGATCGATCCGGTGTCGGCGCGCGGATCTTCCTCGACCTTGTTGACCGCCGGGTCCGTGCCGTTCGCAGGCGCGTCGCCCGCCGCCGGTTCCGCCTTGGCGGCCGGGGCCGCCGGAAGCGGAAGATTCGATCCCTGCTGGTTGAGGTACAGGATCACGTTCGCGCGGTCCTGCGGATTGGACAGCCCGGCAAAGGTCATCTTGGTGCCGGGCGCGAATTTGCGCGGGGACGTCAGCCACGCGTTCATCTTGTCCCAGTCCCATTTGCCGCCGACCGCCTTCAGCGCGTCGGAAAAGGCGAAGCCCGCTTTCCCCTGCGCAATGGCCTCACCCATGGTGGCATAGAGATTGGGTCCGATGCCGTTCGCGCCACCCTGGTTGATGGTGTGGCACGCGGCGCATTTCTTGAAGACTTCGGCGCCCTTGGCCGCATCCGCGGTAGGCAGCAACGAGGCGATCGGCACTTCGGCGGCACCGCCGCCCGCGCCTTCGACCTCCACGCCCTCGATCGCATAGCCCATTTTTTCGGGGCGTTCCTCGTGGAAGATCATGCCGCCGACGATCGAAAGGCCCAATGCCGTGCCTGCCGCACCCAGCACCCATCCCGCGATCGTATTGGTCTTTAGGTCCATCGCGTTTCGCTGCCCCGCCAATATCTCTCCTGAACGGGGACCTTAGGTGCGGCTTTCGCGAACGGCAAGTTCTGCTTCCTTGATCGTGCGGCGTGCGGGCTTTACGCCGCACGCCCATGGAGAATTACGCCGCCCCCGCCCGCCCCATCGTCGAGGCGATGACCGCCGCCGCCCTGGCCGAACCGGCCCGCGCCGTCGCCTTTCAGGGTGCGCCGGGCGCCAACAGCCATGTCGCCGCGACCGAGGTGTTCCCGGACGGCCTGCCCTTGCCCTGTTTCGATTTCGCCGACGCGCTGGACGCGGTGAAGAGCGGCAAGGCCGACCGTGCGATCATCCCCATCGAGAATTCGCTGCACGGGCGCGTCGCCGACATCCATTTCCTGCTGCCCGAATCCGGGCTGGTCATCACCGGCGAGCATTTCCTGTCGATCCGCCACGCGCTGATGGCGACGGGCGGGCGCGACGGGCTGGTCGAGGCGATGAGCCATCCTCAGGCGCTGGGCCAGTGCCGCCACTGGCTGCGCGCGCATGGCATCCGCCCGATCGCCTATGCCGACACGGCGGGCGCGGCGGCGCGGGTGGCGGAGATGGCCGACCCGCGCGTCGCCGCGCTCGCCCCGCCGCGCGCCGCCGAACTCTATGGCCTGAACCTGCTGGCCGAGGATATCTCGGACGCCGACAGCAACATGACCCGCTTCGTCGTGCTGGCGCGGGGCGGCCAGCCGCCGGTCGGCGACGGGCCGTGGATGACCAGCCTGATCTTCGAGGTGAAGAATATTCCCGCCGCGCTCTACAAGGCGATGGGCGGCTTCGCGACCAACGGCGTCAACATGACCAAGCTGGAAAGCTATCAGCGTGGCGGTAGTTTTGCCGCGACGGAATTCTATTGCGACGTGGTCGGGCGGCCTGGCGAAGCGGCGTTCGACCGCGCGATCGAGGAGCTGGGGTTCCACAGCAAATGGGTGCGGATGCTGGGCACCTACGCCCAGGCGCGGCAGCGGGGGTAAGATCCTCCCCGGTGCGGGGAGGGGGACCGCCGCGAAGCGGTGGTGGAGGGGGGCTACCACACAGGACGTCCTTTAAGGCGCGCCCCCTCCGACAGGGCTACGCCCTGCCACCTCCCCGCGAGCGGGGAGGATTTATTTTGCCCACGCCTCCAGCAGCGTATGCGCGATGGCATAGGACGGCGGCACGCCGAAACGCGACTCATCCCCCGCCAGCGCCGCACGCACCGCGTCGCGCGACACCCAGATCGCGTCCTCCAGCTCGGTCGTGTCGATGGTCAGCCGGTCGTCCACCGCCTCCGCCACGCAGGCGATCATCAGCGAGGACGGGAAAGGCCAGGGCTGGCTGGCGATATAGCGGACATGTCCGACCCGCACGCCCGCTTCCTCGAACAGTTCGCGCGCCACCGCTTCCTCGATCGATTCGCCCGGCTCCAGGAACCCGGCCAGCGCCGAATAGCGCCCCGGTGGAAAGGTGGGCTGGCGGCCGAGGAGCGCGCGGCCGTCATGCTCGGCGATCATGATGACGACCGGATCGACGCGCGGGAAATGCTCGGTCCCGCATGCGGGGCAATGCCGCCCCCAGCCCGCCCGGAACGGCGCAGTTGCCGCCCCGCATTTCGCGCAGAAGCCATGCCGCGCATGCCAGTCGAGCACCGACCGCGCCGCCGCATAGGTCGCCGCTTCGCCCGCCTCCAGCGCGTGCAGCGCCGCGATCATCTCGAACGAACGGCCTGTCGCCGGTTCGCCGGTCAGCCGCGCGAAATGCGGCACCCCGTCCTCGATGCCGAGCAGGACATGATCCTCCGGGACCGCATCCGCATCGATCGCGGTCCAGCCCAGCCGCCCGCCGTCCAACACCGGCTGATAGTCGTTCAGCATCAGCAGCCGCGCCGACGGATCGGCCAGCGCCGCCGCAAACCCCGCCGGATCGTGGCGCAGCGGGTCGGCCCGATCCAGCCGCCCGCCGGTAAAACCCAGCGTCGTCACTTCGCCATCCGCCCCAGATCCTTCCCCAGATCCTTATAGAGCGCCGCCGCCAGATCGCCGCGCAACGGATAACGGTCAGCGGGGAAGTAATTGACCATCACCGTGCCGCGCACATGCCGGGTCGGATCGACATAGGCGATGGTGCCCGCCGCCCCGCCCCAGCCATAGGTGCCCTTGCCCGGCCCGCCCGGCGTGTCGGCCAGCGTCACCGATCCGCCCGCGCCGTAACCCGTCGGCACCTCGCCACCGCTGCCCCCGCTCGCGCCCGTCACCGAACCATAGGTGACACCGGCGGGCAGCAGGTTGGACATGGCGAGCCGCACCGTCTCGGGCTTCATCACCCGGACGCCGTCGACCTGCCCCTCATTCTGGAGCATCTGGAGAAAGCGGTCATAATCGCGCGCCGACATGACCAGCCCCGCGCCGCCATAGGGAAAGCTGGGGGCCAAGCGAAAGACCGAGGTTGCCGCCGGATCCACCGGCACCATCGTGTCGCCCACGAAGGTATAGTTGGTGACCAGCCGGTTCGCCGCCGAAGCGGGAACCTGCCAATAGCTGCTGTTCATCTTCAAGGGCGTGAAAAGACGGGTCTGGACGAACCGTTCGAACGGCATGCCCGACACCTTCTCGACCACCGCCGCCAGCACGTCGAGGCCCATCGAATAGCTCCACCGCGTCCCCGGCTCGGCGATCAGCGGCGCGGTGGCGGCGCGCTCGGCGAATTGCTGAAGGGTGGCGGGGCGGGTCGGACGGACCACGGCCTCGACCTGCGCATTGGCGGCAAAGGGCACCAGTCCCAGCCGCTCATATTCCTTGAGCAGCGGCCCCTTGGCGGTGAAGCTGTATCCCAGCCCCGCCGTATGGGTCATCAGTTCGCGGATCGTGATCGGGTTGGTGGCCGGGCGACTGTCGAGCGAGGCCTGCGGATTGGTCAGCACCCGCATCTGCTTATAGGCCGGATAGATGTCCGACAGCGGCTGGTCGAGTTTCAGCCTGCCTTCCTCGACCAGGATCATCGCGGCCATGGCGGTGATCGGCTTGGTCATCGAATAGACCCGCCACAGGCTGTCGGGCGTGGCGGCGGGCGCATTCGGCTCGGCGGCGATCCGGCCTGCCGCCACGAACATCGGCGGCTGCCCCGGGCGTCCGATGGCGGCGACGATGCCAGGCATCTTGCCCGACCGGACATAACCGTCGAACAGCGCCTGGGTCGCGGGCAGCGTGCTGGCGGCTTGCGCCTTGGGCACCTGCGCCACCTGCGCGGGGGCGGCGGCACTCAGCAGGGTCAGCATCGCCCCACCCGTCATCATCACTCGGCGCATCATCGATATCAGACCCTTTTCAACAGATCGGCTGCCCGCGCGAACAAGGTAGGCAGCCCCGCGGTTCCCAGATCGGCGATCGGCCACCATTCACCCGCGCTGTCATTCTCCGGCTTGCCATCGGTGCGGGCGAGCGCCAGTTCGAGTTCGAAATGGGTGAAGCCATGCACGACCGTCTCGTTCAGCATCGTCCATGGCCCCTGCCCCGGCGCATCGGCCAGCCCCGGCCGTGCATCGACCCAAGGCCCGGTCGGCAGCGCGCGCATGCCGCCCAGCATCCCCTTGTCCGGGCGGCGGACCAGCCAGACGCAGCCCTTATGCTCGATCCAGAAGACGGTACCGTGACGATAGGGTCGCGCCTTTTTGGGGGCCTTGGCGGGCAGCGTCTCCGCGATCCCCTCCGCCCGCCCCCGGCAATCCACCGCGATCGGGCAAAGCAGGCATTGCGGCTTCTTCACCGTGCAGATGGAGGAACCCAGGTCCATCATCGCCTGCGCGAAATCCCCCGCGCGGGCATCGGGCGTGATCCGGTCAGTGGCCTCGCGGATCGCGGGCCGCGCGGCGGGCAGCGGCGTTTCGATCGCGAACAGCCGGGCGACGACCCGCTCGACATTGGCGTCGACCACCACCGCCCGCTCACCGAACGCGATCGCCGCGATCGCCGCCGCCGTATAGGCCCCCAGCCCCGGCAGTGCGCGAAGCCCTGCTTCGGTCGTCGGAAAGCGCCCGCCATGCTCGGCGACCACCGCCCGCGCCGCCTTCACCAGATTGCGGGCGCGCGCATAATAGCCCAGCCCCGCCCAGGCGGCCATGATATCCTCGTCCGGCGCCGCCGCCAGGCTGGCGACATCGGGCCAGCGCTCCACCCAGGCGGTGAAGCGGGGCGTGACCGCCGCCACCGTCGTCTGTTGCAGCATCACCTCGGACAGCCAGACGCGGTACGGGTCGGACACCTCCCCCGGACGGCTGCGCCAGGGCAGGTCGCGGGCATGGCGGTCGTACCAGGCGAGCAGCCGGGCGGCGGGGCCGCCATCCAGGGGGGCGGGCGATGATGAATGCTTGGCGTCCACCCGCCCGCTATGGCATGGGGACGGATATGAGCAAGCGCGTCCGCGCCCCCCAGGAGCCGCC
>NZ_MQUI01000003.1:0-153938 GCF_001970915.1 Sphingomonas sp. Sph1(2015) | reverse complement strand
CGACCCATTGCCCGCCGCTCATCCCGGCGAGCATCTCCAGCACCGCGCGCACGCTGCCCCCGCTCGCGGCAAAGCCCGCCACGCGCATCCCCGCATCGCCCGGCCGCACCACAGGCGACAGCGCCCGTGCGATCCCGTCGCAGGAGACGGGACCGGAATCGGCCTCCACCTCGAAGGTCAGTTGCGGGATACGGTTGCCGAACTCGGCCAGTGCCAGCCCCTCGAACACCGCATAGGCGATGCCCCGAAAGGCCGACGCCCGCGCGCCCTCGACCGAGGCGATCAGCGGGTCGACCGGCTGGTCCTCCGTGCCCTCATGGAGGCGAAAGCCGGTCGCGACCTTGAAGTCCCCCGCGCTCCCCCGCAGCAACCGGCCATCGGCCCAGATTCGCCCGACCCGCCGGATCGCCCGCCCCGACAAGGCGACCGCGAAGTTGGCGGAGTAGCTGTAGCTTTCCGTGCCCGGCCGCCCCTTGCCGCCGCCGGTCAGCCCCCGCGCCTCGACCAGATCGGTCGCCCAGATCACCGGCCCGGCGACGCGCATCGCGCCGAAGACGGCGGGTATCTGCGTGCCGTAGGTGGAAGTCTGCACCGACAGCTCGGCCAGACGCGGGCCTTGGCGGCGCGGCGGACCCAGCACCGCATGATCGACCCGATTGCCGATCAGCGCGCCGATCGCGCCGCCCACCGGCCCCAGCAGCGCACGCCCCACCGTGCCCAAGACCAAGGTCGCCATTACCTCTCCCCCTTCCAATATCCCAGTATCGGCCAGGGCGGCGCTCCCGGCCGCCAAGCGACGCGGCGAAGCCCCGCATCGGCGTGGACGATCCCGTCGCCGACCCGGATCGCCAGATGCAGCTGCCCCGGCCCGGCCTGCATCAGCAGCACCGCGCCCGGCTGATCCCCGCAGCGTGCGAATACGGCATCGAGCAGCGCCGCCACCCGCCCCTCATCGCCGCTGCGCCAGCCATAGCCGGTCGGCGCATCCCGCCCCGTCGCCAGCGCGACCAGACCGACACAGTCCAGCCCATGCACCGCATCGCGCCCGTGCAGCCGGAACCGCACGCCGACCAGCGCCCGCGCCGCCGCCTCGACGCCGTTCATGACCTCGGGGGTCATGCGCCGGGATAGCGGGTCAGCAGGTCGATGCCGGGCAGGAACGGCTCGCCGCGAAAGTTCACGACATTGCCGAAGCGTGACAGGCAGGTCTCCAGCCGCTTGTCGCACCCCTCGACCAGTTCGATCAGCGCGCCTGCTGCGACCGCAAAAGCAGGGGCGGCGGACAGCCACAGCCGGTTCCCCTCGGACCGCGCGACCATCGCCTCCAGCCCGGTATTGTCGCCGCCGAACCAGATCAGCCGTCCCTGGCCATAGGCGTTGGCGACCGGCTCGGCCGCGTCGAGGGTCAGCGCGACCTCGCCATCCCAGGCCGTCACCCGCACGAACCGCCGCCGCCCCGCCATCGCCACGCGGCACCGCCGGTCGCCCAGCGACGCGCGGCAATCGGGCGAAGTTTCCTCCGCCACCGGCCGGTCCAGCGAGGCCGCCACACCGCGCAGTTCGGCGGTGAACCCGCCCTCGCCCAGCTGGACCGCGCCGATCGTCCCCTGCCCCAGCGGCACGGGTGCCGCCTCGCCGCTCCAGTCGACCGCGATCGCCGCGACGCTCGCTCCATCCCAGCGACCGCTCAACAGGTCACGTTCGCCGATCGCCGCGCTGGTCAGCGCCCCCGATGCCTCCATCAGATCGGGGTCGAGGCCATCACCGCGCAGGATCGCACTGGGCGTCAGGCCGGGTGCGGCGCGATAGCGAAGCCCCTCGATCCACAGGTCATGGTCGTGGCCCGCCAGCCCGATCGTCACGCCGTCGCGCCGCTCGATCCGCCAGCACAGCACCCATGTCGTCAGCGTGTCGGCACTCATGCCTCGCGCACCTCGACCAACGGGACCGAGGCAGCAGCCCCCGCCCGGAACCCCGCGAGCGTCGCGCTCAGCCGGTCCTCGGCGAAGCGGACGGGCACGTCGAAGGTGAAGCTGGCGGTGATCGCCGCGCCCGCCGCAGGGGCGGTGTCGAAGAGCAGCCAGCCGCCCGGCTCCAGGCCGAATCCGGTGGCATTGCGGCCTGCGATCTTCACCGACACGCTGCCCACCACCGGCCGGGTGATGCGACGCGACTGGTCGCCATAATGACGGGCCAGCGCGAAGCGGCGCGTGGTGCCGTCGCCGATGCCGATCGCTTCATCAGTGCCGATGCTGTCGAACGGATCGCGCAGGCGGAAACCCCGCGCCGGTCCCATCCGCGCCCGAAAAAAGCCGAGCAGCGCGGCGATGTCCTCGGCCGAACGGATGCCGGGGCCGACATCATAGGTCGTCCGCGCCCCCGCCCAGGCGGCGTTGCGCGCCTCGCGCCCGCCCGCGCTGGTCAGGATCGCGGTCGAGAAGCCCGGCGTCACCTCCGCCTCGCGGCCCAGCGCCAGCGGGAACAGCACATCGTCGAAAGCCTGCATCTCGTCCTCCTCCCCTTCCCAGCAGGTGAATCCGTCGCGCATCACCTGCGGCATCGCCCACAAAAAGGTCTGCACCACGCCGCGCGCCCGCGCCGCCTCCGCCGCTTGGGCGATCCAGCCCCATTGCCCGCGCTGGTCGGCGCGCAGCACGAAGCCCGACAGATAATGCTGGCGCGCGGGCGGATAGCCGAGCCGCGCCTCGGCCAGCGCGACGCCCTTGCGGGTCGAGGCGGTGGCGCCTGCCGTCACCCAGTCATAATCCTCCAGTTGCAGCACATCGAAGGCGGGGCTCGCCCAGCCGATCGGCATGTTGGCGCGCTTGGCTTCGGGAGCCAGCGGGTCGAGCACGGTCGGCAGATAGGTGAGCAGATGCGTGACGCAGCCCGGTGCCGCCGCCTTCGCCGCCGCACACAGCGCCGCCGTCGATGCCGCCAGGCACGCCCCCGCCCGGTCGAGCGTATCGCGCTGCCCTTGCGTCTTCGCGCCCGCCATGCTCGCCATCGGCACCGGCGCGAAGGCCGCCACCGCCGCCGCGTCGCACAGGCACGGCGCCCCGTCCGAGGGGCGCACCCACCACCATGGCTCGCCGACCTGAAATTGCGGGGGGAGACCCGCCGCCTGGCCGATCGCCAGAAAGGCGCGCGCCACTTCCTGGAGATAGGCCATCGCGCCCGAATGCGCCGGGCTGAGAAGCGTGGAGGGCGGCTCCCAGCCGGTCAGCGCGGGCGCACCATCGGCCGAGCGCTGCTTCCAGTCCCCCCAGCAATGCGCGTCGAACAGCTCGTAGGAGAGCGACCAGATCAGGTCGTACCCCAGCGCCTTCGCCTCTTGGGCAAAGCCGCGATGCCAGGCCGCACATGCCGCGTTCAGCGCGCCGCCCATCAGGCTGGCGTAAAGCCCCTCGCCGCTGCGTTCGAGCCGGAAATAATGGCTCATGCCGACATAGTGGACGATGCCGCCGCGATAGCCGAGGTGCAGCATGTTGCGCAGCAAACGCTGCGGCGTCAGGTGATAGCTGTCGTCATAACCGCTGGCGATCCGAAACCCCTGTTCGGGCAGAACGCCCGCGCCGACACCGATCACCGCCCCCGGTCCGTCACAGGCGATGCGGGTCAGTTCGACCCAGCCCTCCTGCGGCCGGGCGAGGAACGTCGCGCCGGCATCGTAATCGGGTGCGACCAGTGAGACGAACATCCGGTCGACATCGCCAGCCCAGACGTGATCACGATCCTCGGGAAATCGGAACCCGCCTGCGAGGTTCGCGAAGTCGATCACGACCTCCGCATCCTCCGGCGTGCCGGTCGCGTAATTCCACAGCCGGACATACCAGGCACGGGCCTTGCCGCTTTCATCGCGCCCCTCGATCGTCAGCGTCGGCCCATGCCGCGCATCCAGCGGCTTGATCCCGCCCGAGCGCCAGCGGAACCGCAACCGGCAGTCGCGATAGTCGCGCGCCGTGTCGTAGCGCAGCAGCGGATGGTCGTGCCGATCCGCCGATTCCCAGATCAGCCCGGCCAGATCGTCGGCACGGTAGAATACCGCATCGATCCGCAGCGCGTCCGGTGCGGTCGCGACGACCGCTGCCATCATCGGGCGCGGAAAATCGACCGTCCAGTAGCGCGGGTCGAAGCGTGAAAGAATGTCGCTCCGCTGCTCGCGCCGCTGGTCGTGCAGGCAATATTGCATGACAGCATTCCTTCTATTCCTCCCCTGCAAGGGGAGGGGGACCATGCGGAGCATGGTGGAGGGGTGTCCCCGGTCATGGGTTTCACCGCCCTAACCGGCCGGGACACCCCTCCGTCAGGCCTCCGGCCTGCCACCTCCCCTTGCAGGGGAGGAATGGGGTTTCAGTCCTCGGCCAGCGCCGCGCGTACCGCCCTTGCGACCTGTCGACTGGAGCGTTGCAGCACGCCCGCCGCCTCCCCCGCCCCGGCGTTGATGGTGATCGCAACACGGACGTCACGCGGGGCGCCGCCGGGGCGCAGCGTCTCGACCCGCCCGCTGCTGGTCGGCACGAAGACCTCCGGCCCGCGCTCGCCGACCAGATAGGGCCGGTCGGGCGACACCGGCCCGCCGGTCGCCCGGCCCGGCAAACCCGAGGCCAGGCCGCCCAGCAGGCCGAGCAACCCGCCATCGCCGACCGACGCCATCCCCTGTTTCAACGCCACCCGCGCGATCTGGTCGAGCACCGACAGCGCGGTCGCCTTCAACTCCTCGAAGCCGAACTTGCCCGTCCGCGCGGCGCGCAGCAGCGCCCCCTCGACCGAGCGCGCGCCGATCTCCGCCGCATCGCCCAGCCCGCGCGAGAGTTCGGCGCGCATGGCCCCCATGTCCGCTGCGAAGCCCCGCATGTCGATGCGGGGCGCGAAATCCTGCTCATCCATCCGGATACATCTCCCGCAGGCGGGCGAGCGTGGCGGGCGAGGGTGGATCGCCACCCTCACCACCGCCCGCCATCGCCGTCACGATTCCCTGAAGCTCGGCCGGTGTGGCGCGCCAGAAGCGGTCGGGCGACCAGCCCAGCACCGCGCCCGCCATCCCCGCCAGCCGCGCCGCCGCCTCGGCGAAGGTCATTTTCCGCCCAATATCTGGCGCAGCAATTGGCGCAGCACGGGCGCCAGCGCCGCCAGCCCCAGATCGACCAGCGCCTCGCCCAGCTGCTCGCGGCTCAACCCCTCGGGCACCTCGCGCAGGCAATGCCAGATCAGCGCCGCCGCCTCGCCCAGCGAGAGCTTGCCCTCGCCGGCCCGCTCGACCAGCCCGAACAGCGGACCGAGTTCGCCCTCCGCCGCGACCAGGGCCTGGAAGCTCGGCCGCACCACCAGCTCCGCGCCGCCGACCCGAACGCTCGCCTCGCCGCGCATCGGATTCGCGCTCATGCCGACACCACCGGGCCGGAGCTTTCCAGCGCCAGCGTGTAGGTCCGCTCGCCGCCGAAATCGCCCGAGTAATCCAGCCGCGTGACCAGGAACCGCCCGGTCATCGACCCGCCGCTCTCGAAGCTCAACCGATAGGTCTCGATCGTGCCCGCCAGCGCATGGCCGCGCATCCGCGACTCCGCCGCCGATCCGGTGAACACGCCCGCGCCCGCCACGCTGACATGCCGCACCCCCGCGCCCGACAGCAATTCGCGCCAGCCGCACGAATCCTTGCTCGTCACCACCACCGTCTCGCCATTGATCGACAACTGCGTGGTGCGCAGCCCCGCCATCGTCGCGAAGGCGGGCGGCTCGGCCCCGTCGCCGATCTTGAGCAGAAAGGCGCTTCCCTTTTCGATTGCCATGTCCCGTCCCCCTATTGTCCCGTGCGCCACAACCGGGCGCGCCATTCGACGCTCGCCGTCCAGCGCGCACCCGTCTTCCCCATGCGGGTCGCGGTCACGCTCAGCGCCGCCACCCGCCACCCGTCCGCCAGCACGTCCGCCAGGCCGACTGCCTCCGCCGCCTGGACGCAGGTGCGTAAGCGCCGGGGGTGCTCCCCCTCATCGGTCAGGGTCAGCACGACCCGCAGTTCGCGCCCCTCGATCCCCGCCGCGCCCCAATCGCTGTCGCTCGGTTCGCCCAGCACGGCTTGCGGCACGCTCGCCCGCACCGGCACCGCGTCGAACAGCGCCACGCCCAGCGGCGTCAGCGCGGGGCGGAGCGCGGCCATCAGCCCGGTCCTGAGCGCCTCGCGCGCGGTCATGCCCGCCTCGGCCCGTCGAGCCGCATCCGCCGGTATGGCCGCCAAAGTGCGGCGACGGCGGCGGGCGGAACGGCGGCGGCATCGCGATTGTCGAACAGATGCGCGCCCATGATCGCCACGCCATGCGCGATCTCGGGCGGCAGGCCGTCCCAACCCTCGGCAAGACCCGCGCGATAGCGCACCGTCGCGGCCTCCCGCGTGCGGACCCAACCACGCCCGTCCCGGTCGATCGCGTTTTCACCGCCGGACAGGATCGCCGCGACCGGCGTCGCCGCCAGCGCCTGCCACGCCACCGATCCCGACAGCGGCTCCTCGACGTGCCGCCGGATCAGCATCTGCCCGCAAAAGGATTCGGCCAGCCCCAGCGCAACGCCCGCGACTCGCTCAACCAGCGCCGCCTCATTGCCCTCTTCCAGCCGCAGCAGCGCGCGCACCGCGCCCGCCGCCGCCGTCACGGTCGCCGGGGGCATGGCCTCCTTCGTCCCGCTCATCATGTAAACTCCTTCATCGATACAAGTTGCGACAGGTCCGACACACGGGCGTCACAGTTGGCGCGCAGAGAGTCGGGCAGCCGCTGCCCTCCTCCCCCTTGGGCACCGGCCATGCCGACCCCGCGCCCCCCGGCCGGGTCCGGCATCCTCCCTGAACTACGGGGCAGCCCCTTGCGGCTGCCCCGATTTTTCAGGGACTCAGGCCGTCGCGAACTTCATCAGCTTGATCGCCTCCGAGTCGCTGACGCAGCCGCCGACTCGCCGCGTGGCGTAGAAGGTGACGAACGGCTTGTTGCTGTACGGATCGCGCAGGATCGCGGTCTCGGCGCGCTCGGTGATCAGATAGCCCGCCTGGAAATTGCCGAACGCGATGGCGTAATTGTTCTCTGCGACATCGGGCATGTCCTCCGCCTCGACCACCGGATAGCCGAGCAGCGTTGCGGGCTGCCCCGCCGCAAGCCCCGGCGCCCAGAGGAACTGGCCGTCCGTCGTCTTCAGCTTGCGGATGCGTGCCGAGGTCGCCGCGTTCATCACGAAACAGGCCCCCTGACGATAGGGCGCGCGAAGCAGCTGGACCAGCTCGACCAGCCGGTCCTCCGCGCCCGCCCCGAACGCGCCCGGCGCACCGCTCGGCATATATTGCAGCGTGCCGAAGGGGCGCGCGCCGTCCTTGGCGGTCGAGACCGGGTTGGTCAGGAAACCCTTGGGCCGATTGATACCCGATCCGCTGACAAAGGCCTGCCCCTCGGCGCGTGCGAACTCGGTCGCGATCTCGCTCGCCAGCCAGCCCTCGACGTCGAAGGCCGCGTCGTCCAGCATCGCCTGGCTGGCCGAGGGATTGGCGTAAAGCTCGCCCATCGGCGGGGCGAGTTCGACGAAACTGGGCGTCGCCGTCTCGGGCCGCGCCGCCGTCTCGCTCGCCCAGCCCGACGGCGTGCCGCCGGTCGTGACCAGCTTGCGATACCCCGCCGAGCCGACCGTCACGACATTGGCGATGCCGCGGATGGGCGAGACGTTGCGCAGCACCGACCCGATCGCCGCGTCGATCTCACGCGGGACGGCAAAGCCGCCGCTGTCGCCGGTGGTGCCGGTAAAGGCCTTCAGCTCGACGGTGGTGCCGCTGCGCACATAGCCGTCGAAAGCGCCGCTGGTCTTGCGCGCGCCGTCCAGCACGGGCCGTTCGATCACGTCCATATCATTCCCCCTTGGTAAAAATCTGAATCACGCGGGCAAGCGGCTGCATCGGCACCGTCACCAGGCTGATCTCGATAAGTTCGGCCGACAGGATGGCGCGGGCCGCCCCCTGATGGACGACGCGCGGCCGGTAGCCGACCGACAGCCCCGCCACCGCGCCGGAGCGGACCAGAGCGGCCAGCACGGGGTCGTCGACCATGCCCTCGACCGACAGGCCCGTATCGTCCTCCGCCATGGCGGTGATGTGTCCCATCGCCGCGCCGCGATGCTGCCAGAGCAGTGGCACGTCGCCCGCCCCCGCAAAGGCCCCGCGTCGCATCACGTCGCCCGCCCGGTCCATCCGGTCCCAGATCGCGGCATAGCCGGTGAAGGAGAGGCTCATTTCAGCCAATCCTCCATGCCCAGCCGCATCGCGATCCCCGCCAGCAGCAGCGCCCCAAGCAACCGCGTCAGCCAGCCGACCGCGCTTTTCCACACCGACGACTTGGCCTCGCGCCAAGCCGACAGCAGCTCGCGCAGTTCGGCGACATCCGCCGCCGCTTGCGGGTCGGTGAGACCCAGCCGGGTCAGCGCCCGTGTCGCGCCCAGCTCGCCCGCTTCCTCGGCGACCGCGCGCAGCGTCACCAGGTCCGCGCCGCTATCCGCCGCCTGCGCCAGCAGCCGCGCCAGAACGTCGCTGCTCATGACAGCCCCACCATGGCGCGCTTCTCCGCCGGATCGAGGAAATCGGCGCTCGCCGCCATGGCCCAAAGCATCTGGCGCTCCTCGGCCAGCGCGGTGACGCGGTTGATATCGACCGACAGGCTGGCGCCCTCGAACCAGCCCGCCAGTCCCTGCGCCAGCCCGCTCAGGATCGCACCCGCCAGCGGCAGGATCGCCTGTCGCCACAGCGCGCGGTTCGCCTCGCGATAATTGGCATAGGTATTGTCGCCGGGCAGGCCGAGCAGCATCGGCGGCACCCCGAACGCCAGCGCGATCTCGCGCGCCGCGGACGACTTGGCCGCGATGAAGTCGAGTTCGGCCGGCGTCAGGCTCATCGCCTGCCACTTCAGCCCGCCCTCCAGCAGCAGCGGCCGCCCCGCATTGCCGCTGCCCGCAAAGCCCTCCATCTCGGCACGCAGCCGCTCGAACTGGTCGGGGGTGAGCGTCGAGCCATCGCCCGGATCATAGACCAGTGCCCCCGAAGGCCGCGCCGCATTGTCGAGCAGCGCGCGGTTCCAGGCGGCGGCGGCATTGTGAATCGCGATCGCCCCCGCCGCCGCGCCCAGACAGCCCAGCCCGTAATGATCGTCGAGCGGGTGGCAGCTTTTCAGATGCACCACCGACGGCTTCACCGGATCGACCGGCAGCGTCGTCACCCGGCCCCCGGCGCGGTAGAGATAGGCGGCGGGCCAGCCGCTCGCGTCCAGCTCCATCGTCACCCGCTCGGGACGCAGCGCGAACAGCTCGACCACATCGCCCTCGGCATCGCGCAGGATCTGCACATAGGCATTGCCGTGTAGCAGCATGTGCGTCGCCACCGTCTCCAGCAGCGCCTGCCCCTCACTGCGCGCCGCGACCAGCGCGACCAGTTCGGGATGCGACGCGGTGAGCGGCGCATCGGCCAGCCCGCCCGCGACCATGCGCACCGCGCGCTGCGCCACCGGATTACGAAGATAGCCCTCGCGCACCTGGCTCTCATAGGACGGTGCCGCCCCCGTCAAAGGCACCCCCGACCGGGCCAAACCCAATCCGAGCAAAGGACGCGCGGCCCCCCGCCCGGTCTTGCGACCGAACATCCTCATGATCGAATCTCCTCTAGCTCCTCCCCGGCACGGGGAGGTGGCAGCGCGCAGCGCTGACGGAGGGGTGCTTCCACGCAAGGTCACCCCTCGCCGCGATCCCCCTCCACCATCCTGCGGATGGTCCCCCCCCCGTTCCGGGGAGGATCAGCTCACAAATTCCGTATCCCCGGCGGCCCTCGCCCCGACAGCATCAGCTCGGTGAGCGCCCAGACCAGCGCGTCGGCGCGGTCGGGCGAGCGGCCCGGTCCGTCATAGGCCCCCGCCACCCCCAGCCCGCACAACTCGTCCTCCAACGCCGGAAACCCTCGCGAATGCCAAACCCGCCCCTGCGCATAGAGAAACGACACCGGCTCGGCCCGCGCCGCTTTCCCGATCGAGGCATAGACCAGATGCACCGGCAGCGTCGGGTCGGCGAGCCGCAGCACGCTTTCCACCATGTCGCCGCCCTGGTTGCGCTCGGCCACCACCCGGTCCGCGCGGTTGCGCCGGGCACAGCCCGCCACCCGCGCCGCCCAACCCTCGGGCGAAAGCCCTGCCTCGCTGGCGTCCTCCAGCACATAGCCATGGCCGTCGCGCCCCAGCCCCACCGCAACGATCCCGCAGGCGTCGCCGCCGCTGGTCGCGGGCGGATCGACGCCGACCACCACCCGGTCGAGTGCGGGCACCGACTTGGCCCGCTGCCGGTCGAGCAAAGCGCGGGTCCACAAGGCCCCCTCGCGGTCGTCGACCATCTCGCCGTCCAGCTCCTGCCGCCCCAGCCGCGTGTCGCCGTACTGGGCGATCATTGCGTCCTGGAAGCTGTCGGGCAGATGCGCATTGTCGCTGGTCCGCCCGATCGTCTCGACACAATCGGGCAGCGCCATGACCTTGCGCATCAGCGGCGTCGCGCGCGGCGTGGTCGTGACCAGCACGCGCGGGGTCTCACCCAACCGGAGCGTCATCATCAGATTGTCCCACCCGGCCTCCCCCTTCCACTTGCCCAGTTCGTCGCACCAGGCGGCATGATGCTGCGGCCCGCGCAAAGCCTCGGGCGCGGCGGCCGAATAGGCGAAGCCGATCGCGCCGGACGCGAAATGCACCTGCCCCAGGCTGCCGATCCATTTCGGCGTCTCACCCTTTCGCGCCACCGCCAGCAGCCCGCTTTCGCCGCGCACCATCACTCGCTCGACATCGCGCAGTGTCGCCCCCATCAGCGCGATCCGCGCGCCCGGATGGTCGCGGGCCAGCGCGCTGACCCACTCCGCCCCCGCGCGCGTCTTGCCGAAGCCGCGCCCGGCGCGGATCAGCCAGACCCGCCAGTCGCCCGGCGGCGCGACCTGTCCGTCATGCGCCCATAATTCCCATCGCTCGACCAGTTCGCGCTTCTGCGCCGCCGTCAGTGCGGCCAGCGCCTGTTCGCGCGCACCCGGCTCCAGCATCGCCAGCGTGGCGAGCCGCGTTGCCGCATCCTGTCCCGCCATCACGCCATCCCCTTCAACCGCCGCCGCGCCAGCCCATCGAGCGCGCGTTCCAGCGCCGCATCGGTCTCGGCCGCATCGGCCCGCGCCGCTTCGCTTGCGCCGTCACCGGCCTGGGCCAGCGCATCGCGGCGGGCGAGCAGCTTCAGATAGAATTGCACCTCGGTCGGCTGGAGCGGCGGGGTGATGGAGAGGCCGGTGGTCCCCGCACCGGCCTCTCCGCCTCCCTCCCCGTCCCCGGCCGCCAACAGGGCGAGCATCCGGCGCAGCAGCCCTTCCTCGACCAGCGCATGTGCCGCGCCGATCGCCGCATCCCAGGCCTCGCCAAAGGCCCGGTCGCGCGCCCGCAAGGTGCGTGCGGCCCGCAGCGTCTCTCCCACCGCCCGTGCCGCCGCGCCCGCATCGGCGCTGACCGCCAACGCCGCCAGGAATTGCCGTCGCCGCGCCAGCGTCCACCGCGCGCCCTCCCCCGTTCCGGCCATTCCCACTCCCCCCGTAACACCGAGCGCGAACCCGACCGCTCCCCCGGTCGCATCCGCCCCTCGATGTTCCCTTTATGTACCGATGCCGGTGGGGTTTGTATCCAACAAACGAACCAGATGGGTTGGAGGCATAAAAGCGGCTTGCCAGATGCGGAACGCATCGGCATTAGGCGGGCCTTCCCGAGAGGGGGCGATTAGCTCAGTTGGTAGAGCGTCTCGTTTACACCGAGAATGTCGGCGGTTCGAGCCCGTCATCGCCCACCATTCCAAACATCCCCGAATAGCCCCGCCCCGGCGAAGGCCAAGGTCTAGCCGCCATGCGCTCGGTGGAGCGGTAACGGGTCGAGATTTTTTGTTCGCGCGGAGACGCGGAGGCGCGGAGGTGCCTCGCCTGCTGCAGCTTTATGCCTTTCTCCGCTTGGTGATGAAGGCTTGCCCAGGCCAATCGGACACCCTCTCTGCGTCCTCCGCGTCTCCGCGTCTCCGCGCGAACAAATCTTTTTGTGCTATTAGCCGCGACGGCGTGGCAACTGGACCCCGGCTTTCGCGGGGGTGGTCGAGTTTGGATTTGGGTCGGATCGACATTCAGACATGCCCAACTTTCCCTCGCCCCTCATCGAGGGGAGAGGGTTGCGCAGACTTGGCCTTTGCCAAAGCAAAGGCTTAGTCGGAGCTGGGTGAGGGGTGCTGCGCTCGCGCAAGCGAGCGCGCGAGCCGAAGGCTCGCTCAACCCCTCACCCAAGCTGCGCTAGCCAGCCAAGCTGGCAAGCTTCGCTAACCCTCTCCCCTTTCCAGGGGAGAGGGAAGAGGGGGAGCGTGAATGCCGATTTGGCCTAAGCCAGCTTCCAATAGGTCGCGTACCGCTCATGCGCGATGCGGTGGTAGGGGACCAGCCGTACCGGCTGGCCATCCGCCGCCGGGATGGTGAATTCCAGCGGTTTGCCCGTCGCGCTGATCTTCCTCGCCAGCGCATCGGGCTCACCCGCCAGCGTGGGCGCCTGGAACGGCGTGTCGTTATACTCGCCGTATTTGCGCTCACTGACGATGATGTCCGCGCCCGGGGCCAGCCCCTCGCGGCCCAGCGCGCCCGCCAGGACCAGCGGTCCATAGGTGAAGGCGACGATCTCCGGCGCGGCGGGGGCGCTTTCGACGGCGGGCTCCATGACCAGGCGCCATTCCACCGTGTCGCCGGTCTTCCACGTCCGGGTCAGCTCGGCATAGCGGCCAGGCTTGTCGGAACGCTGCACCTCCGCACCGTTGACCAGCAGGGTCGCGGTGCGGCTCCATTTCGGGTGGCGCAGCTTCAGGGTCAGCTCGGTCGGCTGGCGCAGTGTCCAGCGGAACTGGGTGTTCGCCACCTCGGGGAAGTTCGTCACCTGGGTCAACGTCGCCCCCTTGTCGGCCCAGGTCACGGTCGAGGGGATGAACAGGTTCACATAGATCGCGCGGTCGTCATGGAAGTAGATCGAGTCGCGATACTTCACATGATTTTCCATGCCCGTGCCGGTGCAGCACCAGAAGCTGTCCTCGGGCGTGTGATAGAGCTTCATGTAACCCGGCCGCGCACCCTGAAAATAGGTCGCCATGCCCGAATCCGGGTCCTGCGAGGCGAGGATGCCGTTGTAGAGCGTGCGCTCGTAATAATCGGCATATTCGGCCTGCGGATCGCGCAGGAACAGCGCGCGGGTCAGCTTCAGCATATTGTGTTGGCAGCAGGTCTCCGATCCCTTGGCCGAGAAGACGTGTTTGTCGAAATCGGCCATGGCGAAGAAATGCTCGCCATCGCCGTGACCACCGGTGGCGAAGGCACGGGTATGCGCGACCGTCCGCCAGAAAAAGGCGGCGGCGTTGTGATAGGCGTCGTCGCCATTCGCCTCATAGACGCGCTGGAACCCGATGATCTTCGGGATTTGCGTATTGGCGTGCATCCCGTCGAGATAGTCGCGGCCGCCCGTCAGCGGCTTCATCACCGCCTTTTGCGAAAAGCGTTCGGCAAGGTGGCGATAATCCGCGTTGCCGGTCATGAAATACAGGTCGGCATAGACCTCGTTCATGCCGCCATATTCGGTTTCCAGCATCGTCTCGAACTGCGCGTCCGACAGCGGCTTGGTGGCCACGACGCCCCAGTCGGCCAGCCGGATCAGCACCGGCCGCGCCGGCTCGCTCCCCGCCAGCTGCACCGCATCGCGCAGGCCCGCATAGACCTTGTGCAGCGTGTACCAGGGGACGCCGGTGATCGGCTCGCCGCGCAGGTGCGCCGCGACCAGCGCAGGACCCTTGGGGAAGGCGCAGACCAGGCCGGTGCCCGCCGCCTGCTGGCACGCGGCGAGTTCGTTCGCGATATAGTCGATCCGCTGGCGATAGCGCTTGTCCCTGGTCGCGCGGTACGCCAGCGCGCAGGCCGAGAGATAATGGCCCAGCGTGTGGCCGTGGCAGTTGATGTCGGCCCACTGCGCCTCCGACTCCCAGCCGCCATAGACGGGTGCCTTGGGCTTCAATCCGGCATTGGTGCGGAAATTGGCGAGCATCCGGTCGGGTTGCAGGCGCATCAGATACGCCTCGGTCATTTTCTGCGCATGGAGGAAGGGGCTGTCGGCCAGCGTGACATCGGCCATGTCGAAGGGCTGGACCGCATTGGCGGGCATGGGGGCCATCGGCTTCCCGCCGGTCCCGTTCTGCGCCCAGGCGGAGGCGGGCATCACCGCCCCCCATCCGGTCGCCAAGGCACCGATACTGGCCGTGGCAAGGACTTGGCGCCGCGACGGCGCGGAACAGCATGAAGGCATGATCTTCTCCGACTATTCGATTTTGCAGCAGTCTGCGTCGCACGGCCGGAATCCGCAAACGTTTTCCAGCCAGGGCGCGAAATTGGCGTCCCGGCGACCGCGGAATGATGTTTATTTGTCGGACAGAGGATCAGCCGGTTCGGCGGAACAGCAATCGCTCAAAGCCCCAGTGCAGGATCGCCCCGATCGCCACACCCAGCATGACCTCCTGCGCCTGCGCCAGCGCGGCGGTCAGGATCGTGCCCCCCGGCGGGACGGTCAGCAGGACGATGACCGAGGTCCACATGCACACCCGCAATTCGGTGCGGATGCGGGCGATGGCGGCGGTGACGCTGACCGCCACCGCCAGCATCGCGACCGCCCCCGCACCGGGCATGGCGAAGGCGACGAGCAGCGCCACCGCCACGCCGATCAGCGTCGCGACGATCCGCCAGGTGAGCGAGCGATGCGTGTCGCCCAGCCGGTCCTGCGAGACGACCAGCGCGGAGACGCTCGCCCAGACCGGATGGTCCAGGTGCAGCCGGTCGGCGATGCCGAGCGCCAGCACCGCCGCGCCGGTACAGCGCGCGACAAAGGCGATGGTACGCACCGTCTCCTCGCGTGAGACATGCGCCGTCACCCAGCTTCGCAGGGCGGGCGGCGGCGTCACCGCAAGAGGTTCGCCCTGGCCAGTTCCAGCACCTCGTCCCCGCGCCCGCTCAGCACCGCGCGCGCGGCATAAAGGCTGAACCCCTTGATCTGCTCGGCCTGGATCTTGGGCGGCATGATGAGTTCCTGCGTCTCGGTCACGACATCGACCAGTGCCGGGCCGTCATGCGCGAACGCCTCGCGCAAGGCGCCCTCCAGCGCGTCCGATCGGGTGACGCGCACCCCGAAATAACCCATCTCGCGCGCGATCGCGCCAAAGTCGGGGTTCTGGAGCGACACATTGTCGTCGACATAACCCGCCGCCTTCTGCTCCAGCGCGACGAAGCCCAAGGTCGAATTGTTGAAGACCACGATCTTGACCGGCAGCTTCATCTGCACCGCGGTCAACATGTCGCCCATCAACATGGTCAGCCCGCCATCCCCCGACATCGACACGACCTGCCGCCCCGGACAGGCGCCCTGCACGCCCAGTGCCTGGGGCAAGGCATTGGCCATCGAGCCATGGTTGAACGAGCCGATGATGCGCCGCTTTCCGTTCATCGTCAGATAGCGCGCCGCCCAGACGGCGGGCGTGCCGACATCGGCGGTGAAGACGGTATCCTCGTTCGCGAGCCGGTCGATGGTGCGGGCCACGAATTGCGGATGCAGCGGCTTGTCGCCGTCGCGCGGGGTGGCGAGGTCGTCCAGCCCCTTGCGGGCATCGCGGTAATGCGCGCGCGCCTTGTCGAGGAAGCGGCCATCGCGCTCGCCGCCGACCAGCGGGATCAGGCCGCGCGCCACTTCCGCCACGTCGCCGACCACGCCCAGGTCGAGCGGCACCCGCCGCCCCAGCGCGCTCGGGTCGCGGTCGACCTGCACCACCTTCGCCTTTTCGGGATAGAAGTTGCGATAGGGAAAGTCGGTGCCGAGCATCAGCAGCGTGTCGCACTCCATCATCGCGTGATAGCCCGACGAAAAGCCGATCAGCCCGGTCATGCCGACATCATAGGGGTTGTCGTACTCGATCCATTCCTTGCCCCGATAGGCGTGGACGATCGGGGCCTGTAGCGCCTCGGCCAGCGCGACCACCTCGTCATGCGCGCCCGCCGTGCCTGCACCGCACAGCAATGTCACCGCCTTCGATTCGTTGAGCAGCTGGGCGATCTTGCCCAGCTCCGCCTGCGGCGGCACGAGGCGCGGGGTGGCGAGCGGCGGGAAAGCGACGCTGCGCGTCTCGGGCGCAGGCTTCAGCGCGACATCGCCGGGGATGACCAGCACCGCCACGCCGCGCTTGCCGATCGCGGTGCGGATCGCGCGGTGGAGCAGTTCGGGCATCTGGCGCGGGTCCTGCACCATTTCGCAGAAATGACTGCATTCGCGGAACAGCTCGGTGGGGTGCGTTTCCTGGAAATAGTTCAGGCCGATCTCGCTCGACGGGATATGCGCCGCGATCGCCAGCACCGGCACATGGTTGCGATGGCAGTCGAACAGCCCGCTGATCAGGTGGAGATTGCCCGGCCCGCAACTCCCCGCACAGACCGCCAACCTGTCCGTCGCCGCGGCTTCCGCTCCCGCCGCAAAGGCGCCCGCCTCCTCGTTGCGGACATGCATCCACTGAATCTTGCCCGACTTGCGCAGCGAATCGTTGAACGCGTTCAGGCTGTCGCCCGTCACGCCCCAGATTCGCTCGACGCCCGCCTCGACCAGCGTGCGGTTCAAAAGATCGGCGATCGTCTCGGCCATGGTTCGTCTTTCCCTCACTATCGACGGGGCCGGTGCCCGTCATGCTGCAAGAGCGAAACGATCCGGGATGCGAATGGCTTCGCACCCCGGAGATGAACTTCGTGCAAGACGTCTAAACCGCCGTGCAATCGCGATCAGAACAGCCCGTCATCGTCATCGTCGAACGTCACCGCCGCCGTGACCGTCGCCACCGGCTCCATGCCGGGCAGCAGATAGGCCGCATGGATCAGACGCTCGGATGCCATCGTATAGAGGCTTGCCGCCCAGGGCAGCAGCTCCGCCAGCACGGCCTCGTCCGCCGCCGTCAGTTCGGTGCCGTCCGGGGTCTCGGGCGCGACCCGATCGGCATAGCGGGTCAGCCCCAGGGCCACCGAGCACAGCGCCTCCACAAAGTCGCGCTGCTCGCCCAGATCCCCGGCGCTCGCCTGGAGCGAGGCGACGATCCGCTCGGCATCGCCGCCGCCCTTCACCATGGCCCCGGCCGAGCTTTCGCAGGCCCGCCGCACGACCGACAGCGCTTCCTGCAACGCGCCGCGCGTGTCGCCATTCTTGCTGTGCGTGTTGTCCTGCTGGACCAGGTCGATCCCGCTGAGCACCCCGATCAGCGAACCGACCGCGACGCTCAGCTGGTCGAGGCGGCTGGCGCAGGGGGCGACCTCCTTGGCGATCACCGCCACCGCCCGGCCCAGCGTGCCGTGGCGACGGCACAGCAGCTGGGTGTTGGTCGAGATATCCTGCACATTGACCGCGATGTGGCGGATGCGGCTCAGTCCGTCGGTCAGGTCGGCCAGCGTGCGGCTGACGAAGCCGGTCAGTTCGGCCAGATGGCCATCGGCGTCGCACAGCTGATCGGTGACGTTGCCCAGCGTCGAAATGCCATGTTCCAGCCGGAACAGCAGCTGTCCGTCCGCGCCGCCCTGCGACCCCAGCAGATCGCGCAGATGATCCGCCAGCGGCGCCAGCCGTTCGAGCGAGGTGACGATCGAGGCGATCTCCCGCCCGAACTCGTCGGCCATCGCGTTCAATTGCGCGGAGATCAGCCGGGCCATATGCGCCCTGGCTCCGTCCGGCATACCGCCATTCGCATCCTCGCTCGCGACCCGGTGCAGCATGGTGATGGCGTGTTCGGCGCGCTGGCGCACGCTGTCGCCGATCTGGATCGCGCCCAGGATGCGCGCGACCTCGCCCTGCACGGTCCGCACGATGCCGCCGACCTCGTCGGTCATGCGCATCACCGATTCGATATGATCCTGCAGCGCATTGGCATTGGCGGTCAGCTCGGCGGGCACGGCAGCCCCGGCGCGGTCGCATTCGGTCGCGAGTAGGCGGTCGGCCTTCTGGACGTCGCCCACCACCCGGCCGAACTGGTCCAGCTGCCGCTCGATCTGGCGCAGTTCCTGGCGGCCGGTGGTCAGCTTCTCGTCCATGCCGACGACGAAGTTGAAGAACGCCGCCTCGCCCGACGAGGCGATCTTGATGTTCATCCCATAGATGCCGAGCAGCTTCAGGATCGTGCTGACCTCGTTCAGCAGGCCGCGCAGCTCGCGGGTGCGGCCGGTCAGCGTCTCGACCTCGATCGCGCGCCGCTTCTGGATGATCGGCAGGGTGATCAGGCGATAGGCGACGTCGCGCAGCCGGGAGACGGCCACACCGGCGGTGTCGTGCGACAGGGCCTGACGGATACTCGCCAGGCCGTCCGCCATGCCGTCGATCGTGCCGATCGCGGTGGCCAGCGTCTCGCCGGTTTCGCGAAACGCGTCTTCCAGGCCACCCATCCGGTTCTGCACCTGCTCCGCCAGCACCGCAAAGGAGATGGCGGGCGGGGTCGGCAGGCCGCCAGCCAGCGGAACCGCATTGTCGGTATCGATCCGTGCCACAAACATCTGTCGTTCCTTCTTAGCGGGCCGTGGCGTGGAGCAGTTCGCGTGCGACGCTGCCCAGCGGGATGATCTTGTCATGCGCGCCGCGCGCGATCGCTTCCTTGGGCATCCCGAACACGACCGAGGTCGCCTCGTCCTGCGCGAAGGTCCGCGCGCCCGCCTGCTTCATTTCGAGGAGACCGCGCGCCCCGTCGTCGCCCATGCCGGTCAGGATGATGCCGACCGCGTTGGAGCCCGCATTGCGCGCCGCCGAGCGGAACAGCACATCGACCGAGGGGCGATGGCGCGAGACCAGCGGCCCTTCGCGCACCGACACGACATAGCGCGCGCCCTGCCGCTCCAGCATCGTGTGGCGCAGGCCGCCCGGTGCGATCAGCACGCGGCCGCGCATCACCGTGTCGCCGTCCTCGGCCTCCTTGACGTCGACCTGGCACAACCCGTCCAGCCGCTTGGCAAAGGCGCGGGTGAAGCTCTCCGGCATATGCTGGACGATGACGATGCCCGGCGAATTGGCGGGCAGCGCCTCCAGCACCTCGCGCAGCGCCTCCGTGCCGCCGGTCGAGGCGCCGATGCACACCACCATCTCGGTCGTGCGGCTCATCGCGCGGCCGGTGGGGGGCGGCAGGACGGCATCGGCGGTCAGCTTCTGCGCTGGGCTCAGCCTGGTCTGGGCACGCCGCGCGCCGAGCCGCGCCTTGGCCGCGCCCTTCACCGTCTCGCGGATCATCATATGCGCTTCGTTCAGGTGATCGGCGACGCCGACCCGCGGCTTCAGGATCACGTCGACCGCCCCGGCCTCCAGCGCCTGGAGCAGCGTTTCCGAGCCTTCCTCGACCAGCGAGGAGCACATGACGACCGGCAGCGGGCGCTGCGCCATCAGCTTGCGCAGGAAGGTGATGCCGTCCATGCGCGGCATCTCGACGTCCAGCGTGATGACGTCGGGCACCTCCTCCTGGATGTGGCGCGCGGCGGCGAAGGGATCGGCGGCGGCGGCAATCACCTGAATGTCCGGGTCGGCGGACAGGATCGCGGTCATCGCCTGGCGGACACTGGCGCTGTCGTCGATCACCAGCACGCGGACTTTGCTCATGGCCGTCAGATCCGTTGAAACACGGTGTTTGACACCGTCTTCAGGGGAAGGTCGAAACCCGTGATCGATTCGGAATGGCCCAGGAACATCCAGCCGCCGGGGCGCAGACATTCGGCCAGACGGCGCACGACCTTTTCCTGGGTCGGCTTGTCGAAATAGATCAGGACGTTACGGCAGAAGATGATGTCCATCGGATCGCCCACCGGATAGCGTTCGTCCATCAGGTTCATCTGGGCGAAGCCGATGGCCGAGCGCAGCGCGGGCACGATGCGCATCTCGTCGCGCCTGGGATCGCTGGCGCTCATGACATAGCGTTTGCGCAAGGTCGTCGGCACCGGATCGAGCATCGCGGCCGGATAGATGCCCCGACGCGCGGTGCGCAGCACCTCGCTGTCGAGATCGGTCGCCAGGATCCCGAAATCGGGGCCGCCCTTGTCGGCGGCAAAAGCGTCGAGCAGCATCGCCAGCGTATAGGGCTCCGCGCCGGTCGAGCAGGCCGAGCTCCACACGCGGATCCGGCGCTGCCCCTGGTCGCGCAGCTGCGGCATGACCGTGCCCATCAGATAGTCGAAATGCTTGGGCTCACGGAAGAAGTCGGTCTTGTTCGTCGTGACCGCATTCAGCAGATGCTCGCGCTCGCCCGCCAGATGATCGGCCTGGAATACCCAGGCGCAATAGTCGCCCAGGCTGCTGAGCCCCGTGGCGCGCACGCGGCGGCGCAGACGCCCCTCAATCATCGTCATCTTGGCGGGCGGCAGGCGGATTCCGCACTCCTTGTATACATAGGCGGAGATGCGATCGAAATCGCGACGCTGCAGCGCGTCGGGCGATGCCGATGCCGCGCGGGCCAGACTGCTCAAAGGAACGGCTCCTGTCGGAAGCGAGAGGAAGGGATCGGCCGCCACGCCGGGCGGCCGGAAAGAACTGGGATCACGCCGCCATGCCGAGATCGGCCAGGGCGGCCTCGGCACCGTCCGCCCCGAACAGGCGCGCCGGGTCGAGCAGCGCGACGAAGCCCGCACCCCGCCGCAGGATCGCCTCGATCTGCTCGGACCGCCAGCGACCGCCCAGATCAGGCGCGCCCTCGACCGATTCGGCCGGGAAGGTCGCGACGTCGAGCACCCGGTCGACGACCATGCCCAGCGCCAGCGGCTTGCCCTCGCCGCCCGCCACATCGACCACCAGAACGCGGGTGGTCAGCGTCGGCTCGACCGGGGGCATCCCCAGGCGGACCCGCAGATCGACCATCGGCACGGAGTCGCCACGCACATCGGTCAGCCCCAGGAACCAGTCGGGCGCGTGCGGCACCCGATAGGCGTTACGGTGGTCCAGGATCTCGCGGACCGTGGTGACGGGCAGCGCGAACTCTTCGTCGCCCAGTCCGAAGACCACGACCTGGATGTCGGATGCGCCGCTCATGCCGCGCGTCCGAACGCGGCGTCTTCGCCGTCAGGGCCGCCATTGGTCAGGTCCAGCGCGAAACCGCGCACCCGCGCCTGCTGGTCGGCGACCGAACCGCTGCGGGCCGGAACCGCCTTGGGCCTGGCCTTGGCCGGGCGTGGTGCCGGGCGGCGCACCGGGCGGTTCTGTGCGCCCTGTCCGTCGACACGGAAATAGGCGATGCTTTCCTGAAGCTCCTCGGCCTGGCTGGCGAGTTCTTCGGAGGTGGAAGAGATCTGCTCGGAGGCGCTGGCGTTCTGCTGCGTCACCTTGTCGAGCTGCTGGATCGCCTCGTTGATCTGGACCGCGCCGATATCCTGCTCGCGGCACGCCGCGCTGATCTCGGCGACCAGTTCGGCGGTGCGGCGGATGTCAGGCACCAGCTTGGTCAGCATCTCGCCCGCCTGGGTCGCGGCACCCACGGTGTCCGAGGACATGCCGCTGATCTCGGCCGCCGCCGTCTGGCTGCGCTCGGCGAGCTTGCGGACCTCGGCCGCCACGACCGCGAAGCCGCGACCATGTTCGCCCGCACGGGCCGCCTCGACTGCCGCGTTCAGCGCCAGCAGGTCGGTCTGGCGGGCGATTTCCTGCACGATGCCGATCTTCTCGGCGATGGTGCGCATCGCGACGACCGCCTTCTGCACCGCTTCCCCACTCTGTTCGGCCGCCTGCGACGACTGCCGTGCGATCTTCTCGGTCTGGGTCGCGTTGTCGGCATTCTGTTTGATGTTGGCGGCCATCTGCTCCATCGAAGCCGAGGCTTCCTCGGCGGCGGCGGCCTGTTCGGTCGCGCCCTGGCTCACCTGTTCCGACGAGGACGACAGCTGCTGGCTGCCCGACGCGACATTCTGCGCCGCCTGGGTGGTCTGGCCGATCGTCTCGCGCAGGCGGACGGTCATCCGGTTGACGGTTTCGACCAGGTCCTTGATCTCGTCATTGCTGGCGACATGCACTTCGTTGCTCAGGTCGCCATCGGCGACGGCGGACACCGCTTCGTCGATCTTGCGCAGGCCCTTGGAGACCAGCAACGCAACCCACAGGGCGCCCGCAACCGCGATCAGCAGCGCGACGACCGCGGTGGTCATCAGAGTCGTCCGGGCCGACGCATAAAGCGTGGCGGAGTCGATCTTCGCCTTATCCATCTGGCCTTGCGTGATGCCCGCCAGCTTGGTCAGCGTTTCGCTCAGCCGCACCGCGACGGCACGGCCTTCGGTCATCGACATGGCAGCCGCCTCGGCATTCTGGTTCTGCAAGGCCAGAGCGCGGGCGCGGTCGCTGATATTCTTGTAGCTGTGCCATTCCTCCAGCGCCTTGGTCCATACGGGGCGGCCCTGCACGGTGGCGATCTTCAGACCGTCGTTCAGGCTTTCCTCGATCTTGGCGTCATACTGGCCGAAGCTGCTGTCGAAACTACGCTTCTGCGCAACATCCTGCGTCATCATCATGTTCTTTTCGGCGCGGATCGCGCGGCTAATGTCGCCATCAGCCGTTAAGGACAGCTTGATGCGCTGCGCTGGTCCATCGATGATGTCGGCGATCATCACGTTCAACGCATTGACCTTTGACACGCCAACTCCGACGACAACCGCCAGAAGCAACAAGACTATCGCAAATGTACCAGCCAGCTTGGCCTTGATCGTAACCCGCATAAACCCACCCCAAGTTGAAAGCCGCTTCGAATATTACGGAACCACCCCCTCGGAACCGCAAAACATCATAGGCATAAAGTAATGAATTATTGGTTCAGAACCGTGATATTGGTGTCATGACGACGGCTGTGCGGAGCGCCCCCGGCACTCCGCAGCCCAGTCAGCCCCTCAGGCCGCGTGGCCGAACTCTGCATCCTCGCCGTCCGGTCCGCCCTCGCTCAGGTCGAGCGCGAAGCCGCGCAGCCGTGCCTGCTGGTGCGCGACCGAGCCGGTCCGTGCCGGGGCCTTGCGCACCTTGGCGATCGCCTGGCGCGTCGCGGGTTTGCGGACCGCAGGCTTGACCGCGGCGGATCGCTGCGCCTCGGCCACCTGGAAGAAAGCGATGCTGTCCTGCAGATCCTCGGCACGCCCGGCGAGTTGGGTCGAGGTGCTGGAAATCTGGTCGGACGCGGACGCGTTCTGCTGCGTGACCTTGTCCAGCTGCTGGATCGCCTCGTTGATCTGCGACGCGCCGATATCCTGTTCGCGGCACGCCGCACTGATCTCGGCGACCAGTTCGGCGGTACGGCGGATGTCGGGCACCAGCCTGGTCAGCATCTCGCCCGCCTGAGTCGCGGCGAGAACCGTGTCCGACGACATGCCGCTGATTTCGGCCGCCGCCGACTGGCTGCGCTCGGCCAGCTTGCGGACTTCGGCCGCCACGACCGCGAAGCCACGGCCATGTTCCCCGGCCCGTGCCGCCTCGACCGCCGCGTTCAGCGCCAGCAGGTCGGTCTGGCGCGCGATTTCCTGCACGATGCCGATCTTTTCCGCGATAGTGCGCATCGCGATGACCGCCTTCTGCACCGCCTGACCGCTCTGTTCGGCATCCTGTGACGACTGGCGGGCGATCTTTTCGGTCTGGGTCGCGTTGTCGGCATTCTGTTTGATGTTGGCGGCCATTTGCTCCATCGAGGCCGAGGCCTCTTCGGCGGCGGCGGCCTGTTCGGTCGCGCCTTCCGACACCTGTTCGGAGGCCGAAGACAGCTGCTGGCTGCCGCTGGCGACCTGATCGGCCGCCCCCGCGACATTGCTCGCGAAATGGGTGAGGTTGTCGACCAGATTGTTGATCGCATCCTTCATCCGGCGGTGATCGCCCTCGCACTCGATCTCCACGCGTTCGAGCAGCGAGCCAGTGCTGACCAGGTTCAGCACGCGATTGCCCTCACCGATCGGCAGCAGGATCGCGTCGAGCATCCCGTTGATCCCGCTGACCAGTCCGGCAAAGTCGCCGGGGAAACGCGTCGCATCGCCGCGCTCGCTCAGCTTGCCGGCGGTCGAGGCCGCGATCAGGCGCTGGATCTCGCCGATGATCGCCTGGAAATTGGCGCGCAGCAATTCGATCGTGTCGTTGATGAACGCCTTCTTGCCGGGCAGCTGCTGCATCGGCGCATCGAAATTGCCCTCGCCGAACTGCTTGATACAGGCCATCGCCATCTTCTTGGCGGCGATGTGGTTGGCGACCATCTCGTTCAGGCGGCGGGCCATGACGCCGAAATCGCCCTGAAACTTGTCGACCGGCACGAACACGTCGATGTCGCCGCGATCATGTTCGGCCGACATGGTGTTCATCTCGGCGATCAGGCCCTTCAGATTGCCGCGAAGCTGCTCGATCGTCTCGTTGATAAAGGCCTTCTTGCCCGGTAGCGCCGCCAGGGGCGTCTCGAAATCGCCCTGCGCCAGCGCGGCCACACAGGCCATGGCCTGTTTCTTGACCGCGATATGGCTGGCAACCAGTTCGTTGACGGTCCGCGCCGCAATGGCCAGGTCGCCGGACAATTCCTCGACCGGCACCACCGCGTCGATGTCGCCACGCTCATGCTCGGCCGCGACTTGCGCCAGCCGCCGGTTGAACGTGGCGGCCGGCATGGCGGCGGTCTCGAGCAGTTCGTTCACCGCGACGAGCATTTCGCGCGCCTTGCCGGTCGCACCCGACAGGTCGGCGCGCTCGTCGATCCGCCCTTGGGCGAAGGCGCGCTGCAACCGGCCGATCTCCGTCGTGGCGACGTCGGCATGCGAGGTGTGTTTCAGCGAAGCATGGAAACGCATGATGGTCCCCTCTCCTGTTTTGAGTTGAAAAGCAGATCAGGCGGCGACCGCAGCCGCACGGGTGGCGTCGAGGCAGAAGATTAGCTTTTTCGACATCGACAGGTGATTGAAGGAACCCGGCATGTTCTTGTCCTCAAGAGTCGACCAGCGCATCATGCGGTTCGCGAGCCTGGGGATTACGAAGCGCCGGAATGCGCGCGAACATCCCGGCTGTCAGGGGGCGGGGCAGCGCCCGCCCCCTGACCATCCTGGTTCAGGCAGCGTGCCCGAATTCGACGTCCTCGCCGTCCGGACCACCATTGGTCAGGTCCAGCGCGAAACCGCGCACACGGGCCTGCTGATCGGCGACCGAGCCGGAGCGCGCGCCCGACGCCGACCGGGCAGGCTTGGCCACCGGACGGGCCACCGGCTTGCGTACGGCGGGCTTGGCGCGGCCACGATGGCCAGCGGCATCGACGCGGAAATAGGCGATGCTTTCCTGAAGTTCCTCGGCCTGGCTGGCGAGTTCTTCGGAAGTGGAAGAGATCTGCTCGGAGGCGCTGGCATTCTGCTGCGTCACCTTGTCGAGCTGCTGGATCGCCTCGTTGATCTGGACCGCGCCGATATCCTGCTCGCGGCACGCCGCGCTGATCTCGGCGACCAGTTCGGCGGTGCGGCGGATGTCAGGCACCAGCTTGGTCAACATCTCGCCCGCCTGGGTGGCAGCACCCACGGTGTCGGAGGACATGCCGCTGATCTCGGCCGCCGCCGTCTGGCTGCGTTCGGCGAGCTTGCGGACTTCGGCCGCCACGACCGCGAAACCACGGCCATGTTCCCCGGCCCGTGCCGCCTCGACCGCCGCGTTCAGCGCCAACAAGTCGGTCTGGCGGGCGATTTCCTGCACGATCCCGATCTTCTCCGCGATGGTGCGCATCGCGATCACAGCCTTCTGTACCGCCGTGCCGCTCTGTTCGGCATCCAGCGACGACTGGCGGGCGATCTTTTCGGTCTGGGTCGCGTTGTCGGCATTCTGTTTGATGTTGGCAGCCATCTGTTCCATCGAAGCCGAGGCTTCCTCGGCGGCGGCGGCCTGTTCGGTCGCGCCCTGGCTCACCTGTTCCGACGAGGACGACAGCTGCTGGCTGCCCGACGCGACATTCTGCGCCGCCTGGGTGGCATCGCCGACGACGCCGCGCAGACGCTCGACCATCGATACCAGCGCATGGCCCAGCATGTCCTTGTCCGACAGCGGCTGGTGATTGACGGTCAGGTCGCCGCCCGCGATCGTATCGGCCAGTTGCGCGGTCTTGCGCAAGTTGACGGTCATGCGGTTCACCGAATCGACCAGATCCTTGATCTCGTCATTGCTCTTGACATGCACGTCCTGCTCCAGGTCGCCGATGCCGACTGCCTCGATCGCCACCGACGCAATCTTCAGGCCACGCGAGACGATCAAGGAAATCCAAACGGCGCCACTGATCGCGACAAGCAAGGCGAGCACACCACACATCAGCAGGACGTTGCGGCTTTCGGTGTACAGAACGTTCGTCTGCTCATCGGCTTCCGTCATCTGCGATCGCTGGAAGGCACTCAGCTTCGCGATATTGTCCGCCAATCGGTTCATGATCGGGGTTTGAACCGTGTTGGACAAAGTGGCGGCTTCCTCGTTACGATTTGCATAGCCGAGGTCGCGGATGCGGTCGAACGTGGGCTTCAGTTCATTCCAGTCGGAACGCACTTTCTCCCACAGGGCCTTGCCGTCGGGCGATGCGATGGCCAAGCCCTGGTCGATGGTCTTGCTGAGTTCGCTCTCGCCCGTGATGACCCTGTCATAATAGATCTTCATCGTGGCCTGATCGGTATTGAGGGCCAATGACTGCTGATCGGCGAGGGACTGGCTCTGGATCGTATCGATCGATTGTGCGATCGACAGTCGGCGTGCCGGGCCAGCGATCACGTCGCTGATGGCGCTGTTCAACACACCCATCTTGACGATGCCGACACCGATAACGATGGCAAGAAGAAGGGTCAGGACCGCAAAGGTCGCACCCAGTTTCATTTTGATGGTAGCTCGCATGACCCCCCCATTATGGGTTTGGATTGATAGAAATATCGGCGCAAATCGGGCGTTTGTTGAATTGCCGTCAGGCCGAACATGACTTTGGCATCGAACGGATAAACCTGGACCGTCGCGCTGCGGGCAACGGACGAGCCGGGCGCCGGGGCGTCGATACGCCCTTGTGTCGCATGGTGACGGCCGCAAAGGCGCTGGCGCAGACCGTGCGCCCGGTCAGTGGATGGTCGTGGTCTCGGCGGCGGCGTCGGTCAGGCGCGAGAACAGCGCGGTCAGGTCCGGCAGGACCACCACATCGCCCCCTCGCCGCACCAGGCAGCGGACATTCTCGCGCGGCCAGCGCATGCCGATCACCGGCACCTCCTCGGAATCCCCCGCGTGCAGCACGGTGACCTCGTTCACACGGTCGGCGGTCAGGCCGATCAGGAAGGGATCGCCGTTCACGTCCAGCTCGATCACGATGATGCGGCTGTCGGCGGTGTTGGCCTGCGCCTCCATCCCGAACGCGCCGCGCAGATCGGCCAGCGGCACGATGCGGCCGCGAAAGTTGATGACCGAGGCGGCGAGCGGATCGGCGCCCGGCACCATCGTCACCGGCATCATGTCCAGGATCTCGCGGACGATGCCCGCCTCCAGCGCGAAGGTCTCGCCACCCAGGCCGAAGGTCAGGACCTCCAGGCCGTTCTCGGGCGTCCAATTGGGTACTTTGTGATAGGGCATGGGCTTATCCAGCGGCCAGACGCCGCTCCTCCCTGGGCTGGCTCAGCGCGATGAGCTGGGCGATGTCGAGGATCAGGGCGACCGAACCGTCGCCCAGGATGGTCGCGCCCGCAAAGGCCGCGACGTTGCGGTGGAGCGGCGACATGGCCTTGATGACCGTCTGGTGGTTGCCGACGATCTGGTCGACGACCAGGCCGACGCGCTCCGCCCCCGTGCCGACCACGACGATCTTCTGATAGGTGTCGGGCTTGGTCCCGGTGGCGAACAGGTCGCGCAGCCGCAGGAAGGGCACCAGCCGTTCGCGCAGCGTGATGATGCTGCGCCCGCGCGAGCGCAGATCCTCCTCCAGCGACAGCTCCAGGCATTCCTCGACCGCCGCGAGCGGGATGACATAGCGTCCCTCGCCCACGCGGACCAGCAGCCCCTCGATGATCGCCAGCGTCAGCGGGATGCGCAGCGTGATGGTCGAACCCTGGCCCGACACGCTCTTCACGACGATCGAACCGCGCAGGCTTTCGATGGTGCGCTTGACCACGTCCATGCCGACGCCCCGGCCCGACAGGTTCGTGACCTGCGCCGCCGTCGAGAAGCCGGGGTGGAAGATCAGGCCCAGCAGCTCGTCCTCGCTGACCACCTGGCCGGGCTGGATCAGGCCATTGGCTTCCGCCTTGGCACGGACCCGCTCGACATCGATGCCGCGCCCGTCATCGGTGATGGTGATGAGGACTTCGCCACCCGCCTGATGCGCGCTCAGCCGGATCACGCCGCTGGGCGCCTTGCCCGCCGCGATGCGGTCCTCGGCCTTTTCCAGGCCATGGTCGCAGCTGTTGCGGATGATATGGACCAGCGGGTCGAACAGGCGCTCGATCACGGTCTTGTCGACCTCGGTCGTCTCGCCTTCAGTCACCAGCTCGATCGCCTTGCCGGTCTCGTTGGCCAGATCGTGGATCAGGCGGCGGAAACGGCCGAACAGCGTCGACACCGGCACCATGCGCAGGATCATCATCGTGTCGCGCATCTCGCCCGCCAGCCGCTCGATCTCTTCCGAAACGGAACGCAGGCTGAGGTCCTGGCCATGCCCCGCCAGCTGCGACAGACGGCTCTGGGCGATGACCAGTTCGCCGACCCGGTCCATCAGCTCGTCGAGCCGCTCGGCGGGCACGCGGACATGCTCGCCCTGCGAGCGGTTGGCGGCGGCGCCGCGCGGGCTGGCGTCATTGGCGGCGACGGGTGCGTCCACGGCGACCGGAATTGCCTGGGCCTCTTCGTCCACCGCTTCCGCCCCGGCATCCTCGACCGCCAGCGGGGTGATGGTGATGTCCATGTCGTCCATGACGAACAGGAACACGTCCTCGATCGCCTCGCGCGAAATGTCGCCGATCAGCGTGCAGTCCCAGCCGACGAGGCAATGGCCGGGGTTGAGATCGTCCAGCGCGGGCACCGTGTCGAAGGTCGCGACGATCGTCGCCTCACCCAGCTCGCGCAGTTCGTCGAGAAGCGCCAGCGGGCTCGTGCCATTGGCCATCGCGTCGGGGGGCAGGCGGAAGGACAGGGTCCAGCCCTGCTTGCGCGGGGCAGGCGCGGCCATGGGGGCCGAGATACCGGCCGCCGCATCGACCGCCGCCGCCAGTCGGTCCAGGATCGCCTGGCCATGGGCGGCGGGCGCGTCACCATCGACCAGCGTACGCATATGGTCCGCCGCCGACAGGATCACCGACACCAGTTCCGGCGTCGCACGGACATCGCCCTTGCGCACGCGGTCGAACGCGCTTTCGCAATGATGGGTGAAGGCCGCCAGCGCATCGAAGCCGAACATCGCGCCCGAGCCCTTCAGCGTGTGAAGGCCCCGGAACACGGCGTTGACGAGGTTCATGTCGTCCAGCCGGTGCCCCAGGTCGAGCAGGCCCTGTTCGACCTGCTCCAGAAGCTCGCCCGCCTCGATCCGGAAGGCGGCTGTCGGATCCTCGGCCGCGCTCACCGGGCCAGGACCTTCTGGGCGACGCGGATCAGCTGTTCGGGCTGGAAGGGCTTCACCAGCCAGCCGGTCGCGCCCGCCGCCTTGGCCTGCGCCTTCATCGAGTCGTCCGACTCGGTGGTCAGGAAGATGATCGGCACGCCCGCCTGCGCAGGCTGCTGGCGCAGTGCGCGGATCATCTCCAGCCCGTCCATATTGGGCATGTTGAGGTCGGTGACGATCAGGTCGAACCGGGTCTCGGTCGCCTTGGCCAGCCCCTCGGCGCCATCGGCGGCCTCCGTCACCGTATAGCCCGCGCCGGTCAGGGCGATGCGGATCGCCATGCGCAGGCTCGCGCTGTCGTCGACGGTCAGGATGGAAGCGGTCATTGGGCGATGTCTCCGTGAAGCCAGAATTGGGTGTCGTCGGCCGAAGCGGGCAGGAAGGCCGCGCGGGTCAGCAAGGTGTGCAGGGTCGCGTCGGCGGGGGCCGACAGCGCGAAATCGCAGCCTGTCGCCGCCGCACTGACTCGCGCCGCCTGGACCAGCTGGATGACGCTGAGGTCCGGTGACGCGGCGCCGGACAGGTCCAGCCGGACGGTCGCGCCAGGCGCGATCGCGGTCTTCAAATCTTCGGCCAAAACGCCGATGGTCGGCAGGCACACGTCCTCGCTTGCCATCACCATGGTGATCGACATGATCTTTCCTTCAGGTCAAAGGTGCGGACACGCAGGATCACCCTGCGGCCCCATCAATAGTTCACGAAATACCCATCAACGCGGACCGGGCCGTCAACGTCCCGGTCTCCGATTGGCGTGGCGTGGAGCGGTGCGGCCAAAACCCCGTGGTTCCAGCCGGTACTCTCCGCCCCCGATCATCTCTTATGTCCCCCAAGTTCATTCAGGGGTATATCGCGCAATGGTAAAATCCGACTTAAATATACAAGACGTGCGATGAAAATGGCGAATGGCCGCACAGAGCCCATGCGCCACCGGCAACGCCCTGCATATTCCCGGAATCCCGAGGGCAGCCACCACCCGGGCGGGCGGTGCATCGGCCCCCCCGCCGCCTATCCGACCAACATGGATCAGGCCGTGACTCGACCACCCCGTCCGGGCGCCAAATCACGACGGCCGCGAAAACGAATCGGCTATTCGCCGAACAGCGTGCCTGCGTCTTCGCTGCCCAGGTCGATGCCGAACATCAGGCTCAACCGCATCCGATAGACACGCGGGTCGGTGATCGTCGCGGCGGCTTCATCCTCCCCGACGCGGCGGCGATAATGCCGGTCGGTCAGCGCCGCGAAGCCACGCGGCAGGACGATGCTGACGATCGTCGCCTGACGGAAACGGCTCTCCGGCGCGGTCGAGGTCCAGTGATTGGCCAGCGCCAGGTCGGCGTCCCACACATGGTCGGTGGTAAAGCTGTATTGCGGTTGCCACCCCTCACCCGTCGCGCGGCCATCGGTCAGGCCGGGATGGCCGTTGCGCAGCAGCATCCAGCCATGCTGCGGATCGCGGTCCAGCCGGAAGAGCGCGCCGTCGGGTGCGGTCGCCTCCGCCCCTTCGACGAGCGGCATGGGCGGCAGATAACTGCCCCCGAAGCCCGCATCGGCGATCCAGTCCTGCCCCTCGATATGGACCAGGCTGAGCGTGTGGGTGGTCGGCGGCACGTCCGTCGCCGCCAGCCATACCCGCGCGAGCAGCGGCCGTGCATGGAAGCCGTGCGCCGCCAGCGCGTCGAGGAACAGCCGGTTCTGCTCGAAGCAATAGCCGCCGCGCTTGGCGGTCACCAGCTTGGCGAAGACGCCCGTACTGTCGATGGCGATGGGCCGGCCCAGCCGGACATCGATATTCTCGAACGGGATCGCCTGGCGATGCGCCCATTGCAGTCGCCCCAGCCCTTCGGCATCGACGGTCACGCGCGAAGGCAGGGCGATACGGGCAAGATAGGAATCGAGATTGAACATGCGTGTGTCCTTTAAGGGTCCGGACCCGAATTGTCGAAGGGGGCCGGACGCGTCTCCCGCCCCCTTCTGTCGCCATGCGCGACGGGATATAGGCGGAGGCGATCATGACCTTTCCCCTTGAAGACCCGACCCTGCCCTTCGGCCCCGATGCGATCCGCGCCGCCGCGGCGGTGATCCGGAATGGCGGCATCGTCGCGGTGCCGACCGAGACGGTCTATGGACTGGCCGCCGATGCGACCGACGCGAAAGGCGTGGCGCGCATCTATGCGGCCAAGGGGCGGCCTTCGTTCAACCCGCTGATCGTGCATGTCCCCGATCTGGCGACGGCGCAGACGCTGGCGGAATTCGATGACGACGCATTGGCGCTGGCGCGCGCCTTCTGGCCGGGGCCGCTGACGCTGGTGCGCCCGCTCAAGGCCGGGGCGGGCATCGCCTCGCTGGTCACGGCGGGGCTGGATACGGTCGCGATCCGGGTGCCGCGCCACCGTGCGATGCAGGCGTTGCTGATGGAAAGCGGCCGCCCGCTCGCCGCGCCGTCGGCCAATGCCAGCGGCGGGATCAGCCCGACGCGCAGCCCCCATGTCCGCGCCAGCCTGGGACCGGACGTGCCGGTCATCGACGACGGCGCGACCGAGGCGGGGCTGGAATCGACCATCGTCGCGGGCCGCACCATCCTGCGCCCCGGCCCGGTGACGGCCGCGATGCTGGCGCAAGTGCTAGGCGATGTGGAGCAAGGCCCGCAGGCCCCCGCCATCGTCACCGCGCCGGGTCAGCTCGCCAGCCATTATGCGCCGCGCAAGCCCCTGCGCCTGAATGTCACGCACGCGGCGGCGGACGAATGGCTGATCGGCTTCGGCGACGTACGCGGGCAGGACAGCCTGTCGGAGCGCGGCGATCCGGTCGAGGCGGCGGCACGACTGTTCGACGCGCTCCACCGCGCGGATGCGGGGGACCGCGCGAGGCTGGCGGTGGCGCCGATCCCCGACGACGGGATCGGCGAAGCGATCAACGACCGGCTGCGGCGGGCCGCGACGCGATAGAGGTCGGGGCGTGCCGCTTCGACTTCGCTCAATGCGACCGGGACTTACATCCCGCCCTCCGTTCAGCCTGAGCGAAGTCGAAGGCCAAGGGGCTACCGACACCCCGAGGGCATTTTGGGCGGAGGTCTACGCGTGGCCTTCGACTACGCTCAGGCTGAACGGAGGTGGGATGGCAGGTTAGGAACCACCCCACCCTATCCCTTATGCCGTCACCGCCTTCGACCGGGCGGCGAAGCTCTTGCGCAGTTTCTGCAGCTTGGGCGGAATCACCGCCATGCAATAGGGGTTCGACCGGCCCGAGGTTTCCCAATAATCCTGATGGTAATCCTCCGCCGGATACCACTCGGCCATCGGCTCGATCGTGGTCACGACCGGCTTGTCCAGCCCGGCCTGGGCGCGTTCCAGGGCTGCCTTCATCGCGGCCTCCTGCGCCTCATCCGCCGGGAACATCGCCGAGCGATATTGCGTGCCGACGTCATTGCCCTGCCGATTGAGCTGCGTCGGGTCGTGCGTCGCGAAATAAATGTCGAGCAGATCGCCCAGCGCCAGTTGCTCCGGATCGAAACCGATGCGGATCGCCTCGGCATGGCCGGTATCGCCGCCGCACACCTGCTTGTAGGTCGGGTTGGGCACGGTGCCGCCGATATAGCCGCTTTCGACCGACTCGACCCCGATCACGTCCTTGAACACCGCCTCGGTGCACCAGAAACAGCCCCCGGCCAGCGTTACATATTCGGTCACTCGGAATCTCCTTGTCGTCTTGTATGCATAGATAGGAAGCGGCTAGGCCACGGCAATCCAGCGACTTGAGGCAAAAGTGATGGCGACGATCGACGGCAAGGTGATGGTGACGGGCGGCGCCGGTTATATCGGCAGCCATGCCGTGCTGGCGCTGCTGGATGCAGGCTATGAGGTCGTCGTGCTCGACAATCTGGTCACCGGCTTCGACTGGGCGGTCGATCCCCGCGCCTCGCTGGTCGTCGCCAATGTCGCCGACGACGACGCCGTGCGCGCCGCGATCCGCGAGCATAACGTCCGCGCCATCATGCACTTTGCGGGCTCGATCATCGTGCCCGAGTCGGTCACCGATCCGCTCAAATATTATCGCAACAACACCGCCGCCAGCCGCTCGCTGATGGAAAGCGCGGTGGCCGAGGGCGTCGGCCACTTCATCTTCTCCTCGACCGCCGCCACCTATGGCACGCCCGAGCGGGTGCCGATCAAGGAAAGCGATCCCAAGGCGCCGATCAACCCGTACGGCATGTCCAAGCTGATGACCGAGATCATGCTGAAGGACGTCGCCGCCGCGCATCCGATCAACTATTGCGCGCTGCGCTACTTCAACGTCGCGGGCGCCGATCCGCAAGGGCGCTCGGGCCAGTCGACGGTCGGTGCGACGCATCTCATCAAGATCGCGGTCGAAGCGGCGATCGGCAAGCGTGATGCCGTCGGCGTCTATGGCACCGACTTCGCCACCCGCGACGGCACGGGCGTGCGCGACTATATCCACGTCTCCGACCTCGCCGCCGCGCATGTCGCAGCGCTCGAACTGCTCATCGAGCGGCCGGGCGAGAGCCACACGCTCAATTGCGGCTATGGCCGTGGCTTCTCGGTGCTGGAGGTGCTGGACGCGGTCGACCGCGTGACCAACCGGACGATCGAGCGCCGGATGGAAGGCCGCCGCGCGGGCGATCCGGCCGAGCTGGTCGCGGACAATGGCGCGATCCTCGCCACCCTGCCCTGGCGGCCCGAACGCGACGATCTGGAAGGCATCGTCCGCGACGCGCTGGCCTGGGAGCGCAAGCTGGCCGAGATGGGCCGCTAAAGCCGATGCGACTGCGCTCGCTCCTCTTCGTACCCGGCGATCGGCCCGAGCGGATGGCCAAGGCGATGGGGACGGGCGCGGATGCCCTGATCCTCGACCTGGAGGATGCGGTCGCCCCCGATGCCAAGCCGCGCGCGCGCGAAGAGGTGGCGCGGTTCCTGTCCCGGCCCCGCGACACGGCCGTGCAGCTGTTCGTGCGGATCAATCCGATCGACGGGCCGCTGGCGACCGACGATCTGGCCGCGATCCTGCCCGCCCGACCCGACGGCATCGTCCTTCCCAAGGCCGAAGGGCTGGTCAGCCTGCACGCACTGGCGGCGCGCGGGGTGACGCATATCCCGATCCTGCCGATCGTCACCGAGACGCCGATGGCGCTGTTCCGGCTGCACGAATATGCGGGGTCGAGCCTGCCACTGACCGGCCTGACCTGGGGCGCGGAGGACCTGCCCGCCGCGATCGGGGCGACCACCTCGCGCGAGGCGGACGGCAGCTATACCGCGCCCTATCAGCTGGCGCGCTCGCTGACCCTGTTCGGTGCGCATGCCGCCGGGATCGCCGCGATCGAGACCGTCTATCCCGACTTTCGCGATCTGGACGGGCTGGCCGCCTATGCGGCGCGGGGCAACCGGGACGGCTTTAGCGGCATGATGGCGATCCACCCGGCGCAGGTGCCCATCATCAACGCCGCCTTCACCCCCTCCGCGGAGGATATCGCGCGGGCACAGGCGATCGTCGATCTGTTCCTGGCCAATCCGGGCGCGGGCGCGCTGCAGCTGGATGGCAAGATGGTCGATGCCCCGCATCTGAAGGCGGCCCAGGCCTTATTGGCGCGCGCCGCCCCATGACCGGCGGGCGGCCGCCGTCGCCCACCACCAGCCCAGCGCCCAGAGCGTTCCGAAGCACCAGCCCGCCGCCACGTCCGACGGCCAGTGTACGCCCAGATAGACGCGGCTGCCCCCGATCGTCCCGACCAGCAGCACCGCGATCACGACGATGGCATAACGCACCCGGCGATGGTCGGTCAGTTGCGTCGCCAGCGCCGCCAGCGTCAGATAGACCATCGCGCTGCCCGCCGCATGGCCGCTGGGGAAGCTGGCATTGTGGACATCGACCCAGTGCGCCACCAGATCGGGGCGCGGGCGGGCGACCATCAGCTTCACCCAGGTCACGACCGCGCCGCCGCTGATACCCGAAAGCGCCGTCATCAGCGCCAGCAGCCACCACCCCCGCGCCAGCAGCAGGATCACCGCACCCGCCACCATCAGGACCAGCGTCGGGACGCTGCCCAGCGCCGTGAAATCCTCCGCCACGGCGCGCAACTTGTCCGACGAGGCATGGGTCCGCAAACCGGTCAGGATCGCGCGGTCCCAGGCAAAGGGCCAATGATCCACCGCCACCCCGAAGAGCAGCAACAGCGCAAGCGCCATCGCCACCGCCGCCACCCCGCGCAGTGCCATCGGCATTGCCGACAGGCGCGACGGCGCAGCGAGCGGCGAGTCATGCGATTCGTCGCGCGACGAATCGCTGCCCGAAAAACGGGTCCGGTCGATCATGGAAACTGCCTCGCCATGCCCCGCCTTTGTGGCGAATGCCCCAGAAGGGCAAGGGGATCAGGCTTCATGACTGGGCCAGACACCGATTTCGTCGCCGCCAAGCCCTTGAATGACCGGAAACTAATCCGGAAGCGGCGCGATCAATCAGTGTCATTCGAAAAATGGGTTTGTTTGTTAACGCATTCTGTCTCATAAATGAGACGCGCCAACGAGAATGATTGGCGCGAGAGGACTGCACCACCATGCAAGAGCACGTGATTTCCCCGATCGATCGCCTGATGATCCTGACCGTCGGTGCGGTATCGAGCTGGCTGGCCGTCGGCGGCATCGCCGTCGGTGCGTCGAGGCTGATCAGGCACCTGATCTAAGACAGGTCGGCGCAATCCCCGGCGCTTTCAGCGGCTGGGGATTGCCACAGGGAACGGCGCATGCCCGGCGATGATCGGATCAGTCCCGGTCATGGCCCTGCCCGGTCCGATAGACACGGCGCGCCATACCGATCGCGCGCCATCGCAGCAGATCGTCGACACCGGCATAGCCCAGTCCCAGATGTGGCGGCCGCGATGCCAGCACATCGCCCAGCGTGACCTTGCCGCCCCGCAGCGCAGCGCGTGCCAGTTGCCGCCAGCGCCGCGCGGTTTCCCACCGGATCAGCGTCAGGCTCTGCGCATCGGGCGCGAAACGCTCGACGAACGCGCCCTGGAGCTGCGCGATCGCCTGCCCCAGACGGCGCAGGGTCGCGCCGTCGGGGATCGGCACGCCCCCCATATTATGCTGGACCAAGAGGCGCGCCACCTCGCCCGCATCGTCGCCAAACAGCGGCGCATGCGCCTCGGCCAGGACGCGCGTCGCGCTGGCGCGCATCATCGTCGTGAACCGCTTCGACGCGCCGCCTTCGTGCTGGCGATAGATCAGCAGCGGCTCGTCCAGCCGCGCGATGCGCCCGAATGCGACGATGCGGTGGTACAGGTCGAAATCCTCGGCATAGAGGATTTCGGGCCGGGTGAACGGGTCGAGCCGCCGGGCGGCATCGGCGCGGACCACCACCGTCGACCATGCCAGCGGATTTTCGATCCAGCTCAACCAGGCGACCAGATCGGGCGTGGTATGCGGCGCATAGTCCATGGGCAACACGCGCTGCCCGACCAGCTGCTCGGTCTGGGTCCCGGCCAGCACGATATCCGGGCGCGCCTCCAGAAAGGCGACCTGCCGTGCCAGCCGTTCGGGGCGACACAGATCGTCCTGGTCCAGCCCCGCCAGATAGCGCCCCCGCGCCTCGGCAAATCCGCGATTGCGTGTCTTCACCGGGCCGCCATTGACGGCATTCTCGATCAGGCGAACCCGGGGATCGGGCCAGTTCCGCACCAGTTCGCGGGTGCCGTCCGACGAACAGTCGTCGACGACCAACGCCTCCCAGGCGGTCAGCGTCTGTTCGCCCAGGCTCGCCAGCGTTTCGCCGATCAGCGATGCGCCGTTATAGGCGGGGATGACGACGCTGACGACAGGATCGGCGACCGGATCGCTCATGCCGCCACACTGCTCCGGGCCGCCGCATCGCCGCCAAGCAGCTGGTCGACGATCATCTGGCCGACATCATTCTGCCAGAGCCACAAGCCATTGGCCTGCCCCCGGAAACTCTTCTCCCCGCCCAGCGCGCCCCCGGGTACGAAACCGGCGGAAAGGCCGATGCCATAGACGCCCGGCACCGGCCGATCCTGGTCGTCGAGGATACGGCAATGCCGGTCGACCATCGGCCGCCCCGCGCGATGGGCGAGCGCGATCGGCTGTCCATTCACGTCGAACAGCGGCAGCGCGCGCGGACGATAGCCGAGCGCGCCCACCACCAGATCGGCCTCGCCGATGATCCGACGCGCCTCGGCATCGTCCTCTCCCGCGATCCGGTGGAGGCGCAGGCGCGGGTCGGGTGTCCGTCCGCCCAAGCCCAGCATCCGCATCACCAGTTCGCGCGACTCCAGCCGAAGCCCAGCGAGGCGCAGCACGAACCCGCTGACCGGGCAGATATCGTCGGGCGTATAGTCGGTAAAACCTTCCGCCGCCGCCGCCTCGACCGACGGGAAGAAGGGCTTGGGCGCGGTCCGCACCATCAGCGTGATCGCGCCCGCCCCCCAGGGCAGGTCATGGCATTTGAGCAACTGCACCGCCGAGGCCAGGGCGCTGGTCGAGGCCCCGACGATCACCACGCGCGGCGCGCGCCGGTCGGCCAGCCGTGCCGCCACTGCCTCTACCCCGCCACGCCGCAACAGCAGGTCGGAGCGCATCAGCCGGTCCCCCGCCAGCTCGCCCAGGGTCGCGCCCGCGACCCTCTTGTCCGCGACATGCGCGTCGGTCTGGTAGCCGCCGGTCGCCACGACCAGATGGCGCGATGTCAGCACGCGCTGCCCTTCGCGGCCGACAATGGTGGTCCGCCAGAGCCCGTCCGCCGTGGCCTGGGCGCTCAGCGCCTCGGTATCGGTGCGGATTTCGCCGCCATGCGCCGTCACGATGCCGCGCAGCCGCTGCGCGGTCGCCGCCAGCAACGGCGCGGTCTCCGCCAGCGGCGCGCCCAGCGCCCCGCAATGCCGCGCCATCATCTGCCCGGCCGGATGCGCCTCCAGCGCGGCGAGTTCGGGATAAGGATTGCCGCGCACCGCCGACAGGAAGGTTTCCGCCGTGGTGTCCGAACGGATCGCATAGCCGCCCAGCGCCCCCGGCCCGATGCGGGGCGACCGTTCGACCAGGACCAGTCCGTCCCCGGCCAGCCGCTCCAGCAATCCCTTCTTGCTCGCGGCGGTCAACACGGCGGTGCCCGCCGGTCCGCCGCCGATCATCACGCAGCCCAGCGCGGCGTCACCATGGGCCTGCCCAGGTCCTGACCCGGCATCGGCCGCGACCTGCGCGATCGCACGCATCAGCCGCCCGGCGACGATCGTCGCATCGCCCGGCCGCATCGCATCGGTGATCGGCAGACTGAGCATCCGCGCCGAAACGGCATCCGCCACCGGCGTCGGCTCGACCAGCGCCGTGTCGCGGAACAGCGTCTGCTCGCCCAGATGCGGGCTGAAATACTGCCCCGTCCCGACCCCGTCCGCCGCCAGGGCTCCGGCGATGGCGGCCCGGCGCGATGCCAGTTCGGGGGGAAGCAGCACCGGCATGAACTGCGTCGCCTGCCGCTTCGCCGTCATGCGCTGAACGGTGAGGTCGGGCAGCGCCGCGCGATATTCGCGGTCCAGCGCGGCGCGGGCGTCGCAGATCGAATCGAGTTCGGCCAGCTTGCTGCGCGCCATCAGGCCCAGTATCTCGGGCATCTTGGCGTTGATGCCCGGCAGAGTCGCGTGGCGCCCGCTCTCGAAACCGAAATTCACCATCGCGCGCAGCTGGTCGATCCGCTCGACATCGCCGCTATAGACCAGCCCGCCCTCACCGACCGAAAAGGTCTTGGTCGCATGCATCGAATAGACCAGCGTGAAGGGCGCACCCGTGCCGAAGCCCCGCCCCGCCGCGTCCCGCGTCCCCAGCGAGGCCGCCGCATCGATGACGACCCCGACCTCGTACCGCCGAGCCAGCCAGGCATAGCGGTCCAGGTCGATGACCGTGCCGAAGGTCGCATAGGGCACGATGACGCCGATCCGGCCGCCATGCTGCGCCAGCATCCGCTCTTCCTCGGCCGCGTCGGCGGTCCAGTCCTGCGGGTCGATATCGACGATCAGGGGGGTAAGCCCGGCCCAGATCGCCGCCTGCGCCGTCGCGGCAAAGGTCATGGCGGGCATCATCGCAAGCGTGCCCGGCCGGGGATGCAGCCCCGCCGCCTGCCGGATGGCGATCATCAGGCCCAGGGTCGCATTGCCGACCGCCAGCGCTGCACCGCGCCCGTCGAACAGCCGTGCGACCATCTCGGCCTCCAACGCGCGGACCTCGGGGCCGTTATTGCTGAACTGGCCGGACGCCTCGATCCGCTTCAGGCCCTCCATCTGTTCGGACAGCCGGGGCGGTCGCGGCGCGATGAGCGGAAATTCCATCTGCCTCTCCCCCTTTAAACGGCCCGTCTTCTTTCATATCCGTCCTAAAAACCTCTTAGCACAATAGGTTCGGGGGCACATGGTCCTTCGCGCCATCCCATTTTGGGGGAGTCGTCTTCCCGCTTCATACGGGTTCCGGCGCGCGCTGGCCCTTGGGTGATCTTTCTCGCGGGAACATTGGCGTCCTTTGTTCGATCGTTGATCTTCCGAAAAGCGAGCCGTGATGACCGAACCCCTGAACGCCGCCGCCCGCGTCATCCAACTGGCGCTGACGCCGATCTTTCTGCTGACCGCCGTGGGATCGCTGCTGAACGTCTTTGCGACCCGGCTGGGGCGGATCAGCGACCGGATTCAGGGATTGAGGAAGGACGGCCGGACGAACGGCTATGAGCTGCGCCGCCTTCGCCTGCGCTCCAAGATCCTCGACATCGCCGTCATGCTGACCGCGGCGGCGGGGGCGATGACGTGCTGCGCGGCGATCACCCTGTTCCTGGGGACGCTGCGCGACTCGCGTCATGCGGGGGTGCTGTTCTTCTTCTTCGGCGGCGGCCTGATCTGCGCGGTGGCGGGGCTGGCGTGCTTTGTCGGAGAGATCACGATCGCCGGGCGGGCGCTTCGCGACGATCATGGCGAGGGATGAGCTGCGCGCTGATTGGCAGGGACCCAGGTGGCCTGGCTATTCATCCGGCATCACCACCAACCAAGCAGCCGATGGTCGTGGCGTTCCGCCGTCACACCCCGCCGCCGCTGCCCCCCTGTATCCATGCGTCGCAGCCGTCGATCCCGCTCCCGACCCGGTCGGCGCTGCATCATTGCCCCCAGCGGCACGGCATCGCCCGCCACCCGCCACGGTCGCGGTCACCCGGAAGGTCGCGTCAGACGCGATTCGACATGATCCGCGAGGCGACCGAGATCGAGCGCCGGCTCACCAGCCATGGACCGAGGGGCAGGTCGAGCGGATGAACCGGACCATCAGGCAGGCGACCGTCAAACGCTTTCATCACGAAAGCCACGACCGGCTTCGAACGCGCCTCGTCGACCCGATTCAGCAGATGCCGGAACCGAACACCTGGGGATGATGATGCGGAATTGCGAAATTTCACCGTTACGCTGGTATATGGCATCACCTCCATGCGCCTTCGCGATAGCCTTGATGACCGAAAGACCAAGCCCCGACCCATTCGCATTTTGAACGCCGCGTGAGAATTGAAGAAAAGCCCGCTTCTCAAAATGCACAGGAAGCCCGGGACCTTTATCTGAAACCGTAATGACGGCCGCGTTACCGGAAAATGTCACCGCGATCGACACAATGCAGGGGCTCGCATGGCGCCGAGCATTGTCGACCAATGCGATTACGGCTTGACGCACCCGTGCCGCATCGACCCGGACGACACCCGGTTCCAATGCCATTTCCAGCTCGAAACCTGCTGGTGCAAGCATCGCTTCCAGCACCGGCCGCATCTCGTGAAATTCGGCAGCGAGGTCGACATCGGCGAGCAACAGCTCCAACCGACCGCTTTCTGCCAGGCTGACGCTGCGCAGGTCCTCGACCAGCCGGGTCAGTCCGTCGACCTGTTTCATCAACCCGACCACCAGCTCCGCATCGAGCGCGAAAACGCCATCTTTGGCGCCCTGAAGCCGCCCACGCAGGATCGTCAGCGGCGTCCGCAGTTCATGTGCGATCTGCGCGTTCCAGACCTTCATGTCGTCCGACATGCGCTGCAGCCGGTCGGCCATCGCGTTGAAGTCGGCGATCAACACGGCCGCCTCGCCATGCGCGCCGCGGACCGGCGCTATCCGGGTTGCCAGATCGCCCTCGGCAATCCGACGCGCGGCTTCTCCCACCGCCCCCAGTGGCTGTACTATCCGCCGAGCCAGCCGCACCGCGACCGCAAGCGCCAGCACCACCCCGATGACGCAGGCCGCCAGCGTGATGCCGACATCAAGCCCGGTGGTGTCCGCCACCCCCGGCGGCAGGGGGGCCACGATCCGCCACCGCTCCAGCACGGCATAGACGATATAGAAGGCCGCCGTGCTGACCGCGACGGCGACGAAGGCGAGCGCCGCCAACGCGATCGACAATTGCCGGGTCAGGCTGTTCCGGTTCCTCATCCCCGCGACCATAGCCGGTATCCGACGCCGCGCACCCCCTCGGGCATATCGGGCGCCCCCGCCTGATCGAGCTTGCGGCGCAGCTTGCTGACATGGCTGTCGACCGTCCGGTCGAGTGCGTCCGATCCCGGCAGGCAGGCGTCGAGCAGCTCGCCACGGCTGAACACCCGGCTCGGCGTACGCGCCATATGGGCGAGCAGGCGGAACTCGGTCAGGGTGAGCGCGACCTCGCCATTCTGGGTGCGGACGATGTGCGCGGTCGTGTCGATCTCGACCGGGCCGACGCGAAGCACACCGTTGGCGCCTTCCCCGCCCGACCGGCGCAGCACCGCCTTGACCCGCGCCACGACCTCGACCGGATTGAACGGCTTGACCACATAATCGTCCGCCCCGATCCGCAGCGCCTGCAACTTGTCGATATCCTGATCCAGCGCGGTGGTGACGACCACGGGCGTATTGCCCCGCCGCCGCACTTCGGACAGCACGCCCCAGCCATCGACCAGCGGCATCGAGATGTCGAGCAGCAGGATGTCGGGCTTCAGCGCCAGATGCAGGTCCAGCGCGGTACGCCCGTCGCCGGCATGAACCGTCCGGAACCCTTCGCGCTCCAAATAGGCGCAGAGGATATCGGCGATGTCACGTTCATCTTCGGCGATCAGTACAAGCGGGTTCATGTGACGTTTCCGTTCCTCTTCACGCCGTCATATCAGTCGCACTCGACAGGCTGCCAGCCCGCCCCCACGCATTCTCCACACAATCTCGACGCTGCCCCAATGGTCTGGATGGATAAGCGCCGGCATGAAGGTCCATTCTTTTGCATCCGGCACGCGGTGTGCCCTGCCGATCGCTCTGGCGGTGGCGGCGTCGCTGAGCGGCTGTTCTGCCGATGCCCCAACGGCGCAAGTCGATGCGGTAGAGGTAACGACCCTGCGTGTCGTACCCTCCACGGTGACGGCGGTCGACGAATTGCCGGGGCGCGTGGTGGCGTTCCGCACGGCCGAGATCCGGCCGCAGGTCGGCGGGATCGTCCAGCGCCGCCTGTTCGAACAGGGTGCGGCGGTGCGCGCCGGGCAGTTGCTATTCCAGATCAGCCCCGCCCCCTTCCAGGCCGATGCCGACACCGCGCGGGCGACCGTGCAGAAGGCCAGCGCCGCCTATGCCCGCGCCAACGCGCAGGCGGATCGGCTGAAGCCGCTGGTCGCCGCCGATGCGATCAGCCGCCAGAGCTATGACGATGCGGTCGCGGCCCGCGCGCAGGCTGCCGCGGAACTGGCCGAAGCCCGTGCCACCCTGCGCCGCCGCCGGATCGACCTCGGCTTCGCGCGGGTTACCGCCCCGATTCCAGGCCGGATCGGGGCGGCCAATGTGACCGAGGGCGCGCTGGTCACGGCGGCGGATGCCAATCCGCTCGCCACCATCCAGCAGATCGACCGCGTCTATGTCGATGTCCGGCAACCCGCCGAACGCTATGCCGAACTGCGCGACCAAAGGGCCGGGACCGGGTTGGTCGAGATCCTGACGGCATCCGGCCGAAGCCATCCGGTGCAAGGGCGCATCCTGTTTTCGGGTGTCGCGGTCGATCCCAATAGCGGCGACGCCCTGGTCCGGGTCGAGGTGCCGAACCCGGGCGAACGGCTGTTGCCCGGCATGTTCGTTCGCGCCCGCCTGCCCCGTGCGACCATGCCGGGTGCGCTGTCCGTGCCGCAACAGGCCGTAACCCGCGCGGGCGACGGCACGCCGCAGGTCAGCGTCGTCGGCGGGCAGGACCGGGTGCATCTCCGCCGCGTCACGCTCGGCCCGCTGGTCCATGGCCGCTATGTCATTCGGTCGGGTCTGCGCGCCGGGGAGGTGGTGATCGTCGAGGGGCAGAACCGCGTTCAGCCCGGCACCCCGGTCAAGCAGCGGGCGTGGCGCGACGGGGCGGCGGGCTGAGTCATGGCGAAATTCTTCATCGATCGCCCGGTCTTTGCCTGGGTCATCGCGATCGCGATCGTGCTGATGGGCGTCATCGCCATCCCGAAAATGCCGGTTGCCCGCTTCCCCAGCGTCGCGCCGCCGACGGTCAGCATCTTCGCCAGCTATCCCGGCGCCACGACACAGACGCTGAACGACAGCGTCGTCTCCCTGGTCCAGCGCGAACTGTCGAGCGTCAAGAACCTGCTCTATTTCGAAAGCTCGGCCGATACCTCGGGCTTGGCGACGATCACCGCGACCTTCCGCCCTGGCACCAACCCCGAAATGGCGCAGGTCGATGTGCAGAACCGGCTGAAGACGATCGAGCCGCGCCTGCCGCAGGTGGTGCGCCAGACCGGCGTCACGGTCGAGTCCGCCTCGTCGGGCTTCCTGATGATCGTCAGCCTGTTGTCCGATGGACAGCAGGACGAGGTGGAGCTGTCCGATTACATGGCGCGCAACATCGTGGATGAGCTGAAGCGCATCCCCGGCGTCGGGCGCGTCCAGAATTTCTCGGCGGAGCGCGCCATGCGCATCTGGATCGACCCCGCCAAGCTCGCCGGATACGGCCTGACCGCCACGGATGTGACGGCGGCGATCGCCGAACAGAATGTGCAGATCGCCCCCGGCAAGCTGGGGGCCGAACCGACCGCCAACGGACAGCGCGTGCTGGTGCCGCTGACCGCCGACGGGCAGCTGAAGACGCCGGAGGATTTCGCGGGCGTCATCCTGAAGGCCAACACGGACGGCTCGTCGGTGACGCTGAACAAGGTCGCCCGGATCGAACTGGGGCGGCAAAGCTTCGGCAACGACACACGGGAAAATGGCAAGTTCGCCGCCTCGGTGGGCATCCAGCTGACGCCCGGCGCCAATGCCGTCGCCGCCTCCAAAGCCGTGCGCGCGCGGATGACCGAGCTTGCCCGCTCACTGCCGCCGGGCATGAGCTGGTCCGCGCCGTTCGACACCGCGCCGTTCGTCCGCATCTCGATCGAGAAGGTACTTCATACGCTGGCCGAGGCGATGCTGCTGGTCTTCCTCGTCATGTACCTGTTCCTGCAAAAGGTCCGCTACACGCTGATCCCCGCCATCGTCGCGCCCATCGCGCTGCTCGGCACGATCGCGGTCATGCTGGCGACGGGCTATTCGATCAACGTGCTGACCATGTTCGGCATGGTGCTGGCGATCGGCATCATCGTCGATGACGCCATCGTCGTCGTCGAGAATGTCGAACGGCTGATGCACGAGGAGAAACTCTCGCCCGCCGATGCCACGCGCAAGGCGATGGGCGAAATCACGCCCGCCATCATCGGCATCACGCTGGTCCTGTCGGCGGTGTTCATCCCCATGGCGCTGGCCGCCGGGTCGGTCGGCACCATCTATCGCCAGTTCTCGATGGCGATGGCGGTGTCGATCCTGTTCTCCGCCTTCCTCGCGCTCACCCTTACCCCGGCGCTGTGCGCGACGCTGCTCAAGCCGCTGGACGAGGAGCGCGCCAAGAACCGCTTCTTCGCCTGGTTCGATCGTCAGTTCGACCGCGCCACCCGCGGCTATCAGAGCTGGGTCGCGCGTCTGCTGAAGGCCAGCGGGCGGATGATGCTGGTCTTCGTCGCGATCGTCGGGATGCTGGCCATCGCCTTCGTCAACCTGCCGTCCTCGTTCATGCCGGAGGAGGATCAGGGCTATTTCATGACCAGTTTCCAGCTGCCCGCCGATGCCACCGCCAGCCGCACGCTGGCAGCGGTCAAGGCGCTGGAAAAGCACATGGCGACGCGCCCCGGCGTCGAGACGACCGAGGCGATCCTGGGCTTCGGCTTCTCCGGCTCCGGCCCCAACGCCGCCATGGTCTATACGATACTGAAGGACTGGAAGGACCGGGGCGGCACGAATGTCGGCAAGGAGGTCGCCGCCGCCGACGCCGCGATGGCCCGGGACGTCCATGAAGGACTGGTCATGAACGTCATGCCGCCCGCGATCGACGAACTCGGCACCTCCTCGGGCTTCGCGCTCCGCTTGGAGGACCGGGCGGGCAAGGGCCGCCATGCGCTGTTCACCGCACGCGACATGCTGGTCGCCTATGCACAGCGCAGCCCCAAGCTGACCGGCGTTTACGCCGAGGGGCTGCCGTCCGGGACCAGCGTGCGGCTCGACATCGACCGCGCGAAGGCCCAAGCGCTCGGCGTCCCGTTCAGCGCGATCAGCGACATGATCGGCACGGCGCTGGGCAGCAGCTATGTCAACGACTTCCCCAACAAGGGGCGGTTGCAGCAGGTGATCGTACAGGCCGAGCCTGCGCACCGCATGAACCTGGACGATGTGATGGGATTGCGCGTCAAGAACGCGGCCGGGGGCACGGTGGCGCTGGCCGAGCTGGTCACGCCGGTATGGAGCAACGGCCCGCTCCAGCTCTCCACCTATAATGGCTGCCCGTCCGTCAGCATCACCGGCACCGCCGCGCCCGGGGTTTCCAGCGGCGATGCGATGCGCGAGATGGAGCGGCTGGCGGCCGAATTGCCCCACGGCTTCGGAATCGAATGGACCGGCCAGTCGCGGCAGGAGCGTGAGGCCGGGGCGCAGGCGCCGATGTTGCTCGCCCTGTCGATGCTGGTCGTCTTCCTGGTGCTGGCGGCGCTCTATGAGAGCTGGTCGATCCCGATGGCGGTGATGCTGGTCGTGCCCCTGGGACTGATCGGCGCGGTATCGGCGGTGATGCTGCGCGGCCTGTCGAACGACGTCTTCTTCAAGGTCGGCCTGATCACCATCATCGGCCTGAGCGCCAAGAATGCGATCCTGATCGTCGAGTTCGCCAAGCAGTATCGCGAGGCCGGATACAGCCTGATCGACGCTGCCATCACCGCCGCGCGGGTACGCCTGCGCCCGATCGTGATGACCAGCCTGGCCTTCACGCTGGGTGTCGTCCCGCTGATGCTGGCGGGCGGGGCGAGCGCGGAGACGCAGCATGCGATCGGGACCGGCGTGTTCGGCGGCATGATCACCGGCACCGTGCTGGCGCTGATCTTCGTGCCGACCTTCTTCGTGGTGGTGGTGGGCCTCGCCGAACGCTGGCGCGCGCGCCGGGAGAAGGCGGCATGACGATGCGATCCCTGCCCCTTGCCCTGCTGTTGGCGACCACCGCCTGTTCGATGACGCCCAGGCTGCCCCTGCCCACCCCGCCGGTCGCCGACGCGTACCCTCTGGCGGGCGGCTCCGAGGCGCTGCCCGCATGGCGCGACATGTTCGGCGATGCCCGGCTGCAAAGCCTGATCGCGCTGTCGCTCGACGCCAATCGCGATCTGCGCATCGCCGCGCTCGATGCCGAAGCCGCGCGCGCCCAGCTGCGCGTGCAGCGCGCCCAGGCGCGGCCCGGCGTCCATGTCGACGCGGGCTATACCCGTCAGCGCCAGCCCGCCAGCGTGGCCGGCGCGGGCATCGGCCTGACGCCGGGCAACGGCCCGACGGGCTTCGAGTTCGGCCAGTTCAGCGTGCAGACGGCGCTGACCGGGTTCGAACTCGACCTGTTCGGCCGCCTGCGTGCGTTGAACGAGGCCGCGTTCCACCGCTGGCTCGCCTCGGTAGAAGCGCGGCGCACCGTCCGCCTGACCGTGATCGGGGCGGTCGCCGATGCCTATTGGAACGAACGGCTGGCCGACGAGCAACGGGCACTGACCCGTTCGACGCTGGCCGACTGGCGCGCGTCGCTGGAGATCACCCGGCTCCGAAAGGACGCCGGACAGGCGAGCGGTGCCGACCTGGCGCAGGGCGAAGGACTGGTGCGACAGGCCCAGGCCGATCTGGCCCGGCGCGAGCGCGAATGGGTGCAGGCGACCAACGCGCTGGTGCTGGCAGTCGGCGCGCCGCTGCCGCGCGACCTGCCGCCCCCCACCCCGCTGATGGATCAGCCGATCCGCACCGCGCTGGCGGCCGGAACCCCCTCCGACCTGTTGACCCGGCGCCCCGATATCGCGCAGGCCGAGCAGGCGCTGCGCGCCGCCAATGCGGATATCGGCGCGGCACGCGCGGCCTTTTTCCCGCGCGTCTCGCTGACCGCCGCCTTCGGTTTCGCCAGTCTCGCGCTCGAGAGCCTGTTCCTGGGGGCGAACCGCACCTGGTCCTATGCGCCCGCGATCAGCCTGCCGATCTTTCGCGGCGGCGCGCTGCGGGGCAATCTCGACCTCGCCCGCCTGCGGACATCCTCGGCCGTCGCCACCTATGAAAAGGCGATCCAGACCGGCTTTCGCGAGGTGGCGGACGGATTGGCCGCCCAGGCGACCTATGGCGCGCAGCTGGCCGAGCAGCGCGGGGTCGCCACCCAGGCCGAGCGCCGCGCCACGCTGACCGGGCTGGCCTATCGGGCAGGTCAGACCAGCCGCCTCGACCTGCTGGACGCGCAGCGCGCCATCTATGCCGCCCGGCAAAGCGCGCTGATCGTCCGGCGCGACCAGCTGACCGCCGCCGCCGCGCTCTACCGGGCGCTGGGTGGCGACACCGCCGCCGAAGGAACGCCCGAATGAACCGCCGCGACCGTTACACCCTGCCGATGCGAATGCTGCACTGGACCCGCGCCGCCCTGATCCCAGGCCTGATCGCGCTGGGCTGGACGATGACCTCGCTGCCCGACAGCATGACGGCCAAGTTCGCATGGATGTATCCCGTCCATAAGGAATTCGGCGTGCTGGCCTTTCTGACCGGCATCATCGCGCTGATCCTGCGCCGCCGCTCCGCCCTGCCCCGTCATCCCGCCGGGCTGGCACCATGGGAGACCATGCTGTCCTCCATGGTGCAATATATAATGCTGGCGCTGGCGATCATCGTACCGCTGATGGGCTATGCCATGTCCAGTTCGTTCACCCAGAGCGACGGCGTACCCTTTTTCGGCATCGGACTGCCCGAACTCCTGCCCAAGGACGACCACGCCTTCGCGCTCTTCGCCCTCGCGCACCGGATATCGGCCTATATGCTGCTGGCGCTGGTCGTCCTGCATGTCATGGGCGTGCTGAAGCATCGGTTCCTGGACCGCGGGCGTGACACCGACGTGCTGCGCCGGATGCTATGACCCAGCCTGTTTCGGGCGCGTATGACCCGGCGGGCATGGATCCCGGTCCGGGCTGGAAATGGCGTTTCTGGTCGATCTTCGCGGGACAGGCGCTGTCGCTGACGGGGTCGGCCATCACGCAATTCGTGCTGATCTGGTGGATCACCGACACGACCGGCGACCTGGGCGCCTTGGCGACGGCTGGCCTGGTCGCGCTGTTGCCGCAAGCGCTGCTGGGACCGCTCGGGGGCACCTTCGCCGACCGCTACAACCGCCGGATGCTGATGATCGTCTCCGACCTCATCTCAGCCTTCTGCATCGTGGTCGTGATCGCCCTGTTCCTGAGCGGCCGGATCGCGCTGTGGCACATCTACACGGCGATGTTCGTGCGCAGTGCGGCCACCGCCTTTCAGATGCCCGCCGCCTCGGCCAGCGAGGCGATGCTGGTGCCCCGGCATTTCCTCCCCCGCGTCGCCGGACTGAACCAGACGCTGATGGGCGTCGTGACGGTCGCCGCCGCGCCGCTGGGGGCGCTGGCGATCGCGGCGATGCCGGTCGGCAAGGCGTTGTGGATCGATGTCGGCACCGCGCTGCTTGGCATCGCCCCGCTCCTGGCCTTCGCGATCCCGCAACATCGCCTATCGAGAAGCGGGACCGGCATCTGGACCGAATTTCGCGAAGGCATCGGGGTCGTCTGGCAAGATGCCCGCTTGCGACGCATCTATGCGCTGCTGACCGCCGTGGTGCTGGTCATCATGCCGACCTTCACGCTGCTGCCGCTGCTGGTGAAGCAGCATTTCGGCGGCGGGGCGCAGCAGGTCGCGATGCTCGAAAGCCTGGGCGGCGCGGGCATGATCGCCGGCGGTGCGATCGTGGCGATCATCGTCCCCCGGCGGCTGGTGTCATGGATATTGTGGGGCTTCAGCTTGTCCTGCGCGACGCTGGCGCTGACCGCGCTGATGCCGTCGGGCCTGTTCTGGCTGGCGGCGATCTTCTGGGCGTTGAGCGGCCTGCTGTTCATCCTGGGCGATGCGCCCTTCACCGCCTTGATCCAGGCGACCGTTCCCAATCAGTTGCAGGGGCGCGTGCTCGGTCTGCTCGCCACGCTGATGGGTCTGGCGGCACCGTTCGGCCTTCTGATCGCCGCGCCGCTCGGGGCGTTGATCGGCGTACGCTGGCTGTTCGTCCTGACCGGCGCCCTTGGAACGCTGGTCAGCCTGCTGGCATTCCTGTCCGGCGAACTACGCAGGGCGGAGGAAAGCTAGAAGGACCATGCGGCACCGATCCTGATGGTTCGCGGTTGCAGGGGCGTCCACTGCGTCCGCCGCATATAGGCCAGCGGATTGCCCAGGGCGAAGCGGTTGCCCGCGCCGTCGAACAGGTTGAAGATATCGAGGGTCAGCGTCACCGGCCGGTGCGTCCAGGCCAGCCCCATGTCCGCCTGCGCATAATCGCCCTGCGCCAGATGGAGCGGCCCGACCCCGACCCAGGAGCGTCCGGCATAGCGGACCGAGCCGCGCAGCAACAGGTCGTCGCCGTTCGCCAGCGACCACCGCCGATCGAGCGCCACCCGCAACGAGACGGCCGGCGTATTGGGTAGCGCCTGTTCCCGCGCAAGGGCGAACGGCGGGGCAGGAGCGGTCAGCATGCTGCGGGTCAGGACGATCGCCCCGGTCAGCCGGACGGCCCGTGCGGGGCGCCACTGCACCGTCGTCTCCAGCGACCAGATCTGTCCATCGCCGATATTGGCGGTATGCGGCCCCGTCGCCCCGTAAAGGTCCGCCTGGATGCTGCGCCAATTGGCGAAGGACAGCGCCGTTTGGCCGTGGAAACGCGATGCGGGATCGCCGAACCGCAGGCCCGCTTCGATGGTGTCCAGCGTGTCGGGTCCGAACACGACATAGCCCTCGTCCGGCGATATGTCATCCGGATCGACCGACACCTCGGTGTCCAGACCATAGCCGCCGACGCGCAGCCCGCGCTGATAACGCAGATAGCCGGTGAGGCCGGGCTTCCAGTCCCAGCGCAGGGCGGCACTGGGCAGGAAGGTCACGTCACCGCCATTGGGCACCTCCACCGCAAGCCCCTGCTCGCGCCCGCCGGGCAGGATGGTGGTGCCGAAAAAGTCGAGATAGGTCGCGCGCAATCCCATGGTCGCCGCCAGCCTGTGCCCCAGCGCCAGGGTCGCTTCGCCGAACAGCGCCACGTCGACCACGCGGTTGCCGATACCGCGCAGCACCGTCCCGCCATCGCGACCGACGGTCGAATGGATCAGGCGATCGTCGCTGATCGTGGCATAGCTGCCCAGTAGGAAACCGTTGCCGCTGTCGCGGTGCCGGGCCAGGCGCAATTCCCCGGTCACGACCTGCGAGCTGCTTGCCGTCTCCAGCGCGGTGGCACCGCGCACCAGTCCCGCCGCGTCATAGCGCGCCATGACATTGTTCCGGACCAGCGACAGCGCCGCGGTCAGCGTCTGTCCCCCGGCGCTGCGATGCTGGACGGTGATCGAGCCCATCCGGAAGTCGTTCGACGACGGCTCCGCCACCGGCACCGCACGGGTCAAGGGCGGGGCGGCGGCATCGACATATTGGGCGTCGCGATTGTCGATCCGCTGATAGACGCCGCCGATATCGATCGTCCAGGCATCGTCGGGGCGGAGGCGCAAGGTCGCCCGGCCACCGCCCACGTTACTGCGGTTCACGCCCCTTCTGCCCCGGAGCGTGTCGTCGATATAGCCCGGCGTCCGCGATCCATAACCGAGGATGCGCAGCGCGGCGCGATCGCCCAGCGGCGCGTTGAGGATCGCCATGGCATCGCCGCCGGTCCCGCCATGCGCGATCCCCGTCGCCCCCAGGCCGACCGCGCCCGACCAGCGATCCAGTACCGGCGGGTTGGGTGTGACGCGTATCACCCCGCCCAGTGCGCCGGTGCCGTAGAGCGTCCCCTGCGGCCCCTCCAGCAACTCGACCGAGGCGATGTCGTAGAGCGCGAGGTTCGGATCGGGCGCGCTGTAGTTCAGCTGGATCTCACCCAGATACTGGCCGACCGTCGCCTGGCTGCCGCCCACCAAACTGCTGTCCGCGATCCCCCGCACGAACAGCTTCTCGCGCCCCGGCCCCAGGCTGGTCGTCGTCAGCACCGGCAACAGGTTCGCCAGCGCGCGGGTGTCGGCATTGGCCCCGCGGCCGATCGTCAGATCGTCGGCGGTCAGCATATGGGCGGAGCCGGGATAATCCTCGATCGGGACGCCCCGCTTGCTGGCCATCACCACGACCTCCGCGCCGACGACCGGAGGCGGCGGCGGCGGCGGCGGCGGCGGATCGCGGCGCGGCGGCGGCGGGGCCGGATCGGCGATGCGCCGCGCGCGCTCGATCCGATAGACAAAGGGCGCGGACCGCACCGCGACCAGGCCAGTGCCTGCCAGCAGGCGGGAAAGCGCCTGTTCGACGGTCATCCGCCCCCGGATGGGCGCGCGCAAATGGCGCTGCGCCAGGATCGGGTCGGTGCCCGCCACGCTGACGCCGCCTTGCAGTCCGACCGTCACCAGGGCGCGCGACAAGGGCACGACCCCGATATCGAACCAGCGCAGGTCGCCGCTCGCCGGACCTTGTCCGACGGCGGCTGTCGCAGACAGGATCGTCGGAATCATAACTCCGACGGCATGCAAAACCCTCACCGTCGCAGACGCTCGTCCGGCATGGGGTGCCCGTCCCCTGCTCCAAAGCATGATGCCATCAGCGTGATCCACCCCTCTCCTTCAGGGCAGGGGCAGGGGGTGGAGCGTTTGTGCAAACGCCGGGCCTGTGGCGATGCCCCACCCCAACCCCTCCCCTGAAAGGGAGGGGCCAGATTCGGTTCGATCCCATGTCGTCATGCTCTAGCGCGCCGGGACGAACGACAAACGACCATGGATCGCCTTGACGCGGATGGGCAGTGCCGCCTCGATCTGGCGGCGGAGCTGCGACCGGTCGGCGATCTGGAAGACCGCGGTGACCTTCATGCCGCGCAGCACCGGGTCCACTGCGACGGGCGCGCCCATATAGCGGGACAGGGTGTTCGCAACCGCCTCGATCGGCTTGTCGGTGAACACCAGCTGCCCGCGTTCCCACGCCAGCGCCTGATCCGGATCGACCCGCTCGACCGTATCCGTCCGCTCGCCGGGCTCCCGGCTGAGCGCCGTTCCTGCCGGCAACTTCGTGACGACGCCGCCATCGACCGCCGGCGATACGGATACCAGCCCTCGACGGACGGCGACCGCGAAACGGCCCCCTTCATCGAGCACGTCGAATTCGGTCCCCAGGACCCGGACGGCACGCCCCGCCGCCGTGACCGTGAAGGGGCGCGCCGCTTCATGGCGCACGTCGAACAGAACCTCGCCAGTCGCCAGCGTCGCGGTGCGCCGGTCGTCCTCCAGCCGGACCGTCACCGCGCTGTTGCGGTTCAGGGTCAGGCGCGACCCGTCCGCCAGCGTCACAATTTTCGTCGCGTCACCGCCGGTGCGATAGGTTTCGCCCTGGGGGGCGATCATCCGCGTGATCTGCGGGCCAGCCAGCACCGCCACCGCCGCGGCGGCGGCCATGCCCAGCGCCGGGAGCGCCCATCGCCGCGACCGGTCACGCTCCGCGCGTGCATCGGCAAGGGAGTGGACGGCCGCCCCCTCGCCCTGTGCGGCAAGCGGTGCCGCATCGTGCAGATCATCCGCCGCAATCCACAGGCCTTCGACCCTGGCATAGGCGGCGACATGCGCCTGATCGGCCTGAAGCCATGCGAGATGCGCCTCCCACAACTGTTCGTCCTCGCAATCCTGCAAGCGAACGAACCACTGGATGGCCGCCTCTTCCGCATCATCGGTCGTCATTGGTGCCATCACGCTACCGCCCCGTCCTTCGCTGGTCCCCCGCCATCATGGACGAAGTCGTTCCATGGGCTCCGCAATATCTTCTGGTGTCCGGGCACGGGATTATCGATCAAGGCTTTGCGAGAGATGCCGGAGGGCCGACATCATATGCTTTTCGATCAGGCTTCGCGACACGCCCATCCGCTCGGCCACCTGCGCATGGGTCAGCCCCTCGATCTTGTGCAACCGGAAACTCGTCTGCACCGCCTCGGGCAGGGCGGCGAGTGCGATACGCATCTGACGCAGTTGATCGCGGGCGATCAGTGCCTCGTCCTGGGGAACCGCGTCGCTGACGTCCTCTCCACCCACCGAGACGTTATGATTGGCCTCGCGCCAGTCTCTGTCCCGCCGTGCGCGGGCGCGGTCCTGGCGCAGACGGTCGAGCAGGATGTTGTTGCCCAGCCGATAGAGATACCCGCCTGGATGCTGCACTTCGGTATAGCAGCGCACCGAAACGACGCGCAGATAGATTTCCTGGACGATGTCCTGTCCTTCCGCCTGCCCTACTCGAGCCGCGAAGTAACGGAGCAGCGCCGCCCTGCGCGCCAGAAAAGCGTCGAGCAGTGCTGTGGACGGCGACGGGGGCGGCACGATGTCGTTCATCGGTGGCTTTTGCACGGGTTGGTTGAGGATCGGGACAAGCGGCTATCACCCCCGACATGCGCGGCCAATGGAGCGCCACGTCATCTGCACATAGTCTCCACAGACCCCCCACCAAACCATTCGATATCCATGCCGGACGCGCGATGGCGTGGGTTACTGAGTCCCCTGCCAGTCCCGTATGCGCAGGCGTGCGGCGAACAGCCCGCGCTGCGCGAACCGGCGGCCCAGCCAGCGGAAATAGCGATCCTTCAGCGCGAAGGGCGTCAGATGATAGGCCAGCCGCTCCGTGAGCGTCCATCGTATCGGCACCCGCCGCCGTCTGGACGGACTACACCAATGGGATGGCGTCATGCGCTGGCGTCCCAGCTTCATGACGCGGTGCAGGACCTCATGATCTCCCAGGACATAGGGCCAGCGAGACATGTCATAGCCGCCCGCCGCCCGCAGCGCGTCGGTGCGAAAGCAATGCCCCGCCGCGCCGACATGGGCCTGCCGAGGCAACAGGCGGGTCGCGATACATTGATGCAGCGTCATTGCGGCTGCCCGGGCGCCAAGATTGTCCGAAGGCACGAAACAGGCCGATGCCACCACGGTCCGCCCGCAGCGGTCATCGAGCAGACGCTCGGCCTGCGCCAGATAGCCGATCGGATAAAAGGTATCGGCATCGCAGGTCGCGACGAACTCCGTCTCCACCTGCGCCAGCCCGGCGCTGAAGGCGGCGGTCTGCCCGGCGATCTCGCCTTGGCGTAGAATGACATAATCGACGCCGCGACCGGCCAGGGCGCCATGGCAAAGGGCGACCGAGCAATCGGTCGAGCCATTGTCGATCAGGACCAGCTTGAACGGCCGGGTCTGGCGGCGAAGCTGTTGCAGCGTCGCGACGATCGTATCCGCTTCGTTGTAGAAGGCCAGCAGGATCGTCCATCGCGCGGCGGCGGCACTGGCACCGGCACCGGCACCGGCAACCGGTTCATCCCACCAATCCGGATCAAAGGCGACCGTCTCGTCGCAGGGTTCATATCCTGACATGCGCGATAGACGGAGACGGCGTGCCTCCACCTCAAGCCGACTTCAACTTTTCGAACGGCTGTCGTTGAGGTGATCGCCCGACCGCGTCGTCTCTGGGTCAGACAGATGGAATTCGAGGGTGCGTGCCGTTGCGGCATCGGCCGAAGGGGGACTGGGTTGATTGCTGCACCGTTGATGGCATTGCTGGCGACGACGTCCTCGCCCCTGCAAGGGACGGTTCCTCCGGCCGGGGTTTTCGATACGGTCTCGATCACCGTTGCGGAGGTCCATGCGTTCGACCCGGCGGACTTCGACCAGGTCCCGCCCCCCAGGAAACAAGGCGATCCCAACGCAGGCCCCGACACGGGCGACGAGATCGTGGTCACGGCGAGCCGCCACCGGGCGGACGATCCTATGCACCAGGTCAACAGGGCGTCCTTCGCGCTGACCGAGACGGTGGACGACGCGGTCATGGCGCCGGTCGCCCATGCTTACCAACGGACGACACCAAAGCCGATCCGAACCGGTTTGCGCAACGTCTTCGCCAATCTGCGCGAACCCGTGGCCTTCGCCAATTTCCTGCTGCAACTGAAAATCGGCAAGGCGGCGGAAACGGCGGGCCGCTTTGCGATCAATTCGACGCTCGGCCTGGCGGGTGTGATCGACGTCGCGCGCCGATGCCCGTTCAACCTTCCCCGCCGCCCGAACGGCTTTTCGGACACGCTGGGCTTTTACGGCGTGAAGCCGGGGCCGTTCCTGTTCGTGCCGCTGATCGGGCCGACGACGCTGCGCGATCTGGTCGGCGGCACGGTGGACGGAGTCGCATCGCCGCTGATCATCGGCGGGCCGTTCCGCAACCGGGCCTATATCATCACCAGCAATATTTTCCGCACACTCGATCGCCGCGCCGAAATGGATGAGGAATTGCGCACCATGCGCGAGCAGCCCGATCCCTATGTCGCACGGCGGGATCGCTATCTCGATCGGCGGGAGGCGCGGGCGCGGCGGCTGAAGGGGCTGGGCGATGCCGAAACCATGGTGGGGGAAACGCCCTATGGCCAGATCGATCCCTCAGCGAACGCCCATGGCTGCCACCATGGCCGAGACCAGCACGAGTGACCGCAACCGTCAAAGCACCATCTTTTCGGATAAACCGATTGCGGAGTCCCCGCATCGACTTCGTCTCTCGCACATCACCGCCCAGTTTGAGACGGCCGGATGGAAGGACGAACGATGCGACTTGTTGCCTTATGCCTGGCCTCTCTCCTCCTCTCGGCAACGCTGATCCCGAACACCGCGCACGGGCAGAGCTGGCACCGGGACGGATATGATCGCAGCGGATACCACGACTATCGCGACGGCTATGACGATGGCGGCGGCGACGGGTATCGGGATGGTCATGACGACGGTTACGAGCGGGGGCATGGCGACGGCTATCATCGCGGCTATGCCGATGGCCGGGACGATGACCGCCCTGCCAGCAATCCCTGCCGTGCGCAGGGCGGTGCCGGGGCGCTATTGGGTGCGGTCGGTGGTGGCTTGGCGGGTCATCTGGTCTCGGGACGCCGCGACAAGTTGATGGGAACGGCACTCGGCGCGCTGGCGGGCGGGGTCGCGGGCGACGCCATCCACCGCCGCGATCGCTGCCGGTAATCGATCTGAAAAAAGTTATTCAGGCAATTGAGGTGCGGCCCGGACCATTTCGTCACAGCATCGATGGACGATGCCATCGAACAAGATATCACGACACCGGGATTTCACCGACATGCCCAAGACCTTCACCTTCCTGAACCTTGCCATTGCCACCGCCATGACTGCGATGGCCGCGCCGGCATCGGCACAAGTGACTATCGGCGGACCATATATCGTCGGCCGCATCGGTTCGCTGATCGATTCCGATCTGAAGATGAAGGGGCCGGACACGGCGCCACCCTCGACCTTCCCGGCGAATGTCGACTTCCGGCGCGGCAAGTCGCTTGAGGGTGGCCTGGGCTATGATCTGGGCGGCTACCGGCTGGAAGCGACGGTCGGCTACACGTCGGCTCGCGCCAATGCCAAGCGCCTCGATGCCGCGTCACTGGTATCCGATGGTCGGTCCAAGACACTCAGCCTGGGCCTGGCGGGCTATGTCGACGTGCCGGTGGAAGGGCCGCTCCGACCCTTTGTCGGTGGTGGCATCGATATCGTCCGCGTGACCGAACGCCTGTCGCGCACGACGCGGACCGGCGGCCAGGGCAGCACCATGAACGGGCGGGACTGGGGCTTTCGGTGGCATGCCGATGCGGGTGTCGGCTATGCACTGAGCGACAGCACGACGGTCGAACTCGCGGGTCGCTATGCGCAGACCACCGGACTCCAGTTCGCAGGGCGGATGCCGCTCGCCAATGGCGGGACCGCCGCCACCAGCTACAAGCCGAAACTCACGGCTACCGCGATCACCGTCGGACTGCGCCAGCGCTTCTGACGGTGTGGCTGGCGGACGGGCACTCCCTGCCGTCCGCCAGCCCTCCTCCCCACGACGCCCTCCCCCGCCGATCACGGCGCCCCACGGCCTGTCCCGGGGCGTACCGTGCCCTGTCGGCCTCCCCGTTCCTGTCAGATCGGACGTTCGCTTCATGCCCGATACCCATAGCGTGGCCACCCGGCGGCTGTCCCGGCGTGCCCAGGCCACCGTCCTCGCCATCGCCGTCGGTCTGCTGGCGACCGGAACGGGGGTCTTTGCCGTATCGAACAGACTCACCGACAAGGCGACGGCTTCCGCCGTCCCCCGCCCGCCGGGCTTTCGACCGACGCCGCAGCAGCGCCAGTCGCTGACGATCGAGACGGTCGGCAGCACCCCGACGCCCGCCGCCACGATCGAGGCGACCGGCACGATCGCCGTCGACGGCAATCGCAGCACGCCCGTCTCCCCGCCCTTCGGGGGCATGGTCACCCGGCTGCTGGTCGAACCCGGACAGCATGTCGCCCGGGGTCAGCCGCTGATGACGGTCAAGTCGGTCGAATATGTCGAGGCCCGCGACGCGCTGGTCGCGGCGAGCGCGCAGCACCGCGCGGTCGTGTCGCAATGGCGACTCGCACGGCAGAATGCCGATCGTTATGGCGAGATCTACCGGACGGCGGGCGGCGCGCTGAAGGATTATCAGCAGGCATTGAGCGCGGTCGCCACCGCCGAGGGCGCTGTACAGGCCGCCGCCGCGAACGTGTCCGGCGCGCGCGGGAAGCTGGCGGTCTATGGCATGACGGCCTCCGCCATGCGGGCGCTGGAGAGCCGCCAGAGCGCCGGTGCCGCCGAAACCATCGTCCGGGCGCCCATAGCGGGCGTCATCGCGCGGCGCGACGTGGCGGCGGGCCAGTATATCGATGGCAAGGGGTCGGCGGTCATCGTCATCACCGACCCGTCCGCCGTCTGGCTGATTGCGCAGATCGCCGAACAGGACGCCGCGCATGTGCGCGTCGGCGATGCGGTAACGGTGACGACCCCGGCCTGGCCCGGTCGCCGCTTCACCGCGAAGGTGGCGCAGGTGGGGTCGGGCCTGGACCCCGCCTCGCACCGCCTGCCGGTCCGCGCGACGATCGCGAACGCCGATGGCGCGCTGAAGCCCGACATGTTCGCCAGCTTCACCATCCTGCCCCGCGCCCCGGCCGGAGAGGCCGCCCAGGCCACCGCCATGCTGATCCCCGCCAGCGCGGTGATCCGCGAAGGCGACGACGCGCGGGTGTGGGTCGCCCGACCCGACGGCACGCTGGTTCCGCGCCGGGTCGCGACCGGCCAGCGGTCGAACGGCAAGGTCCGGGTCACGGCCGGGCTGCGCCTGGGCGAGCGCATCGTCACCGGCGGCGCCCTGTTCGTCAACGAAGCCGGGACGCAGGGCTGAACGCCCTGCCCTTCCCACCCTCGTTTCGCGTCGTCCTCCTGTCAGCGAAAGCCGCATGAACCACATCGTCGCCTTCGCGCTGCACCAGCGCACCCTCATCGTCATCCTGCTGATCGCGCTGCTCGGCGCAGGCGGCGTCGCGTTCGGCAGGCTGAATATCGAGGCCTATCCCGATCCCGTGCCGCCGATGGTCGAGATCGTGACCCAGAGCCCCGGCCTGTCGGCCGAGGAGATCGAACGCAACATCACGATCCCGATCGAGGTCCAGCTGGCGGGCATTCCGCATGTCACCGCCATCCGCGCCTCGACGCTGTTCGGCCTGTCCGACATCCGCGTCCAGTTCAGCTACGACTTCAGCTATGACGAGGCGCAGCAGCGGATCATCAACCGCCTGTCGCAGATGTCGGCCCTGCCCTATGGGGCCAAGCCCGTCATCTCGCCCACCTCGCCGATCGGCGACGTCTTCCGCTACCGCGTCAAGGGGCCGCCGGGCTATTCGGTGATGGACCTGAAGACGCTGCAGGACTGGGTGGTCGAGCGGCGGATGAAGTCGGTGCCCGGCGTGATCGACGTCATCAGCTGGGGCGGCAAGACCCGCACCTACGAGGTGGTGATCGACAATAACCGGCTGGTCGCCAACGGCATGACGGTGCAGCAGGTGCTGGCCGCGCTGGGCAAGAGCAACGCCAATGTCGGGGCGCAGACGATCGACTTCGGCCCGCAATCGGCGATCGTTCGCGGCATCGGCCTGATCCATACGCCCGAACAGGTCGGCGCGGTGCTGGTCGGCGACCGCAACGGCGTGCCGGTGATGGTGCGCGACGTTGCCAGCATCCGGGTCGGCCATGTCCCGCGCACCGGCATTTCGGGACAGGACGCCGATGACGACATCGTCCAGGGCATCGTGCTGATGCACCGGGGCGCGCAGTCGACGCCGACGATCGCGGCGGTCAAGGCGAAGGTGGCGGAGATCAACGCCTCCGGCGCGCTGCCGCTCGGCGTCTCGCTCGACCGGATCTATGATCGCTCCGGCCTGATCGCATTGACCACGCGCACCGTGGTCCACAACATGATCGAGGGGATGCTGCTGATCTTCGTGATCCAATGGCTGTTCCTCGGCAATCTCCGCTCCGCCGTGATCGTCGCGGTGACGATCCCCTTTGCGCTGTCCTTTGCCGTCCTGATCCTGATCGCACAGGGCGAAAGCGCCAATTTGCTGTCCGTGGGGGCGCTCGACTTCGGCCTGATCGTCGATGCGACGGTCATCATGGTCGAGAATATCTATCGACGACTGGCCGAACGATCGCATGGCGGCTCGACGGGGTCGACCAAAGCCGATCGGTTCGCCACGATCCAGGCCGCGGCGGGCGAGGTCAATCGCGGCATCTTCTTCGCAGCCGCCATCATCATCGCCAGCTTCATCCCGCTCTTCACCCTGTCGGGCGTCGAGGGGCATATCTTCGGCCCGATGGCCAAGACCTATGCCTATGCCATCATTGGCGGCCTGATCGCGACCTTCACCGTCTCGCCGGTCCTCGCGGCGATCCTGCTGCCCGAGCGCCTGTCCGAGGTCGAGACCCGCGTCGTGCAGTGGCTTCGCCGCCTCTACCGCCCCGCCGTCGGCTTCGCGCTCGCGAACCGGCTGCTGACGCTGGGCATGGCGGTGTTGCTGTTCGTCGGCGCGGGCCTGGGCGTTCGATCGCTGGGCATCGAGTTCCTGCCGCACCTCGAGGAAGGCAATATGTGGATCCGCGCCAGCCTGCCCTCCTCGATCTCGATCGCGGAGGGACAGCATGTCGTCAACGACATCCGCCGTACGATCCACGGGTTCGGCGCGGTGGAAACGGTGGTGTCGCACCAGGGCCGCCCCGATGACGGCACCGATCCGTCGGGCTTTTCCAACGTCGAATATTTCGCGCCGCTGAAGCCCGCCGCCGACTGGCCCCAGCCTATCAGCAAGGAGGAGCTGACCCGGCGGATGAGCAAGGCGCTGACCGACCGCTTCCCCGGGGTCGAGTTCTCGTTCTCGCAATATATCGAGGACAATGTCAGCGAATCCTCGTCCGGGGTGAAAGGGGCCAATGCGGTCAAGCTGTTCGGTCCCGACCTTCCGACGCTTCAGCGGTTGGGCAATCAGGTACGCGACGTGCTGGCCAAGGTGGACGGGGTTGCCGATCTGGGCGCCTTCCCGCTGCTCGGCCAGCCGACCGTCCGGATCGACGTCGATCGCGACCGTGCCGCCCGCTATGGCCTCGACACCGACGATGTGAACGATGTCGTCCGCGCCGCAGTCGGCGGGCAGGAGGTCGGTCGCCTGTACGAGCAAACCACCGACCGTAACTTCCCCATCACGGTCCGGCTGAAGCCCGAACAGCGCGATGGGCTGGAAACCATCCGCCGGATCACGGTCGGCGCGCCCGCGCCGGGCGGTGGCCTGCGCCAGGTCCCCCTGTCCGAACTGGCAGATATCCGCCTGACCTCCGGCGCGTCCTTCATCTATCGCCAGCATCAGGAACGCTACATCCCCGTCAAGTTCGCGGTACGCGGACGCGACCTGGGCAGCACCGTCGCCGAGGCGCAGCGCCGGGTAGCGGCCGAGGTGACGCTGCCGCCGGGCTATCATGTCGAATGGGCGGGCGAGATGGGCAATCTCGACAGCGCCGTCGCCCGGCTGAAAGTCGTCGTGCCGGTCAGCCTGGCGCTGATCCTGCTGCTGCTGTTCGTCAATTTCGGATCGGCGATCGACATGCTGCTGGCCGCCTCGGTCATGCCGATGGCGCTGATCGGCGGAGTCCTGACCCTGGCGGTGACGGGCACGCCCTTCAGCATCTCGGCGGCGATCGGCTTCGTCGCGCTGCTCGGTATCTCGGCCATGGACGGGATCATCGTGCTGACCGCATTTCATCAGGCCGTCGATGAAGGCATGGAGCGCGCCACAGCCCTTGCCCATGCCTGCGAGACGAGCCTGCGGCCGGTGGTCATGACGTGCATCGTCGCCGCCATCGGCCTGCTGCCTGCCGCCATGTCGACCGGAATCGGCAGTCAGGTCCAGAAGCCGCTGGCGCTGGTCGTGGTCGGGGGAATGATGCTCGCTCCCATCCTGATCCTGCTCGTCCTGCCGGTCCTGATCGACATCTTCTCTCCGCACGGACGCCGTGCGGCCGCATCCCCCCAGTCGGACGTCGCCCTGATATGATCCGCGCCCCGCTCCTATCGCTGCTGATCCTGCCGCTCGCGGCCTGCGCGACGGTCGGCCCAAGCTTCCACGCCCCCGCCCCGCCCAAGAGCAAGGGCTATCCGGTGGCCGAGGCGGCGGGCAGCCCGGCAACCGCCCCCCAGCTGGTGCCGGGAGCCGCCGTGCCGCAACGCTGGTGGACCCTGTTCGGCAACCCCGCCCTCGATGCGCTGGTCGACGAAGCGCTGCGCGCCAATACCGACATCGCCACCGCCGAGGCCAGGCTGCGACAGGCACAGGCGCAGATGTCCGTCGCCCAGGCCGCGCGCCTGCCATCGGCGGACCTGGGCATCCAGGGCGAGAAGACCCGCACCTCGCGGTCCCTGTCGGGGGTCCTGGCCGATGACAAGCGATACCTCTATTCCTTGAGCACGACCCAGCTTTCGATCGCCTATCCGCTCGACCTGTTCGGCGGCCTGCGACGACGCGGCGAATCCGCGCGTGCAGCGGCGGAGGTGCAGGCGCATCGACTGGCAGCGGCGCGATTGACCGTCGCCACAAACACCGCGCTCGGCATCATCCGGCTTGCTTCCATCCGCGACCGTATCGACGCCGCGCGTCGCTCTGCGTCGCTTCGCCGCCAGCTGCTCGACATGTTTCGCCGCCGCTACGCACTGGGGGATATCGGCCTGGCCGAGATCGAGGCACAGCGGACCGCACTCGCACGCGCGGAGGGCGCGCTGCCTCCGCTCTATAAGGCAGAGGCCCATGAGCGGGCCCTGCTCGACACGTTGCTGGGGCGGGAGCCGGGTGCGGCCGCCCAGCCGCGAATCCCGCTCGATGCGTTACGCCTCCCCGCCGATCTGCCGCTCAGCCTGCCCGCCGAACTGGTGCGACAGCGACCCGATATCCTGGCCGGCCAGGCCCAGCTCCATGCGGCGAGTGCCGATGTCGGCGTCGCCATCGCCGCGCGGCTGCCGTCGATCACGCTCAGCGGCAATGTCGGCGGGCGGGCGATCGAATTCGACCGGATGTTCGCTGGCGGCAATCCATTCTGGACGATCGTCGGCGGCCTTACCCAGCCCCTCTTTCGTGGCGGGGCGCTGCGCCGCCAGCAGGACGATGCACAGGCTGCGCTCGACGCCGCCAAGGCGCAATATCGCGGTGTCGTCCTGGCGGCGCTGGTCGATACCTCCGATGCCTTGTTCGCGGTCCGACAGGACGGCGAGGCCGTGCGCACCGCGACCATCGCCAACGAAGCGGCCCAGCATAGCCTGCAACTCGTGTCGCAGCAGGTACGGCTTGGGGCATCGGGAACATTGGAGGCCATGAACGCAGCCGCCGCCAGCGCCGATGCCCAGGCCGAACTGATCACCGCGCGCACCTTGCGACTGTCCGATACCGTCGCGCTCTTCCAGGCGCTCGGCGGAGGCTATTCGGTCGACACGAAATAACGTCGGCCAGAGGCGGATTACCACCCTGGCCCTTCCCCCCGCTGCGCGCGCAGCGCTGATCGCCGGTCATTCGACGGGCAGCCTCATGCCCGATCAGGATGGAGCAATGCGGCGTAGGCGCCGTCCTTCGCGATCAGCGCGTCATGGGTGCCGGATTCCACCACGACGCCCCGCTGCATCACGACGATCAGGTCCGCCGAACACACGGTCGAGAGCCGGTGGGCAATGGTGATCGTCGTCCTATTCCCGGAAAGATCCGCCAGGGCCGCGCTCATCGCCTGCTCGGTGCGGGTATCGAGGGCGCTGGTCGCCTCGTCGAGCAGCAGGATCGGGGGGTCGCGCAGGATGGTGCGGGCAAGCGCCAGGCGCTGCTTCTCGCCGCCCGAGAAGCGATAGCCGCGCTCCCCGACGATGGTCTCATACCCTTTCGGCAGCGCCTCGATATAGTCGGCGATCTGCGCCGCGCGGGCAGCGGCCGCCAGTTCGGCATCGGTCGCCTCCGGCCGTGCGAAGCGGAGATTGTCGGCGATGCTGGCATTGAGCAGATAGGGTTCCTGCGTGACCACGCCGAGCATGTCGGTGAGCGACGCGAACGTCAGGTCACGGATGTCGACGCCGTCAAAGCGGATCGCGCCGTCGTCGACATCGTACAGCCGGGCCAGCAGATAGCCGAGGGTCGTCTTGCCCGAGCCGGTCGCCCCCACGATGGCAACATGCGCACCCGCGGGGATGTCGATGGAGACGTTGCGCAACGTCGGTTCGCCGCCCTTGTCATAGGCGAAGCTCACCTTGTCGATGCTGACGGCGCCGCGCATGTCGGCGAGCGCGATGGTGACGGCATCGGGGCGCTCCACGATCTCCACCGGGCGGTCGAGATAGTCGAAGACGCGGGCGAACAGGGCACGGGTGGTCCGTATTTCCAGCCCGGTGCGCAGCAGCTCCTGCAATGGCCAGAGCAGTTGCTCCTGCAACGCGATCATCGCCACCAGCGTACCGATGGAGATCGACACGTCCCGGCTGATCAGCCAGCCGCCGAGGAACAGCGTCAGCGCCGGCAGGGCATCGAGCAGCAGATGGATCAGCTGCCACTGCCATTCGCCCGCGGTGCTGGAGCGTACCTCCAGCGCGCCGACATCGGCCGAGGTGCGGCTGAAATGGCGGACGAGATGGGCACTGCGCCCCATGGTCCGGGCCAGGATGATGCCGGAAATCGACAGCGTTTCCTGCACGGTGGACGACAGGTCGGCCATGCGCTGCTGCTGGCGATCGGTATAGGCCTCGCGCTTTTCTCCGACGCGGTCGCTCAGATACACGACCGCCGGGATGATGATCATCGAGAACAGCGCGAGCCGCCAGTCGAGCAGCAGCATCGCGATCGCCGTCATCAGGACGAGGCTGACATTGCGAGCCAGCTCGTGCGCGGTGTTGGTGACCAGCGATTGCAACCCGCCAATGTCGTTGGCGATGCGCGACTGGATCTCGCCGGTTCGCGTCTTGGTAAAGAAGCCGAGCGAAAGCGACTGGAGATGGCCGTACACGCGGACCCGCAGGTCGTGCAGGATCGACTGGCCGATCCGCGCGGACAGGATGGCATGGGCGGCGTTGATCGCGGACGCCGCCGCACCGGCACCGATCAACGCCCCGACCAGCAGCGCCAGCAGGCCCATGTCGCGCTTGGGCAGCGCCTGGTCGATAATCGCGCGCAAGAGGAATGGCGTGGTGAGCCCCACCGCCGCGCCCAGGACGATCAGCAGCGCCACCAGCGCGACACGGCCGCGATAGTGTCCGAAGAGGCCCAGCACGCGCCGCAGCGAAACCTGCGCACCTTGGTCTTCCTCGTCTTCCTCCTCGGTCCTGGGATCGCCTTGCGCCATGCTTTCACGCTTTCAAATTATGCGATGGGGCTTGCCCATGCGTATCGGGGATGCCGCCGGGGGGCGGGGGGTTCGCGCTCATCTGGCTCCAGCTGCCATGCGCCAGCGGCAGCATGACGGTGACGCAGAGCCCGCCCGTCGGCCGGTTCGCCAACGCCACCGACCCGCCGCTGGCGGCGATGGCGCGGCGCGCGATGCCAAGGCCGAGCCCAAAGCCGGCGCCGCTTTGGTTTGTGCCCTGCACAAAGGGATCAAGAAGCCGCGTCGCCTCGCCCTCGGCAATGCCAGGCCCCTCGTCCTCGATGGTGATCATACAGCGTTCCACGCCGTCATGCGCCAGCGCCAGCCGGACGGCCGCCCCCTGGGGTGAGAAGCGCAGGGCGTTACGAAGGATGTTCTCGAACGCGCGGTGGACCAGCTGGCCGCTGCCGACGACCACCCAGTCGTCATCGGCGCCGTCGATCGGCAGGTCGACGCGCAGGCTTACGCCCTGCGCCTCGGCTTCGAAGCGCGCATTGACGGCGACGAGTTGGAGCACCTCGAGCAGATCAAAATAATCATCGCTCGAACCGGCATCGCTCTCGAGCCGGGCGAGCGTCAGCAACTCGCCGACCAGCGCGTCGAGATTGCCCGCCTCGCGATCGATCCGGTCGAGCGAGGCCTCGAGCCGGGCGGGGTCGCGGCGCAACAGATCGGCCGCCAGCCGCATCCGCGCCAGCGGCGACCGCAGCTCGTGCGAAACGTCGTGGAGCAGTCGGTCGCGCGCGGCGACCAGTTCCTGGAGCCGTTCGGCCATGGCGTCGAAATCGCGGGCGAGATCGGCGACCTCATCCTTGCGCCGCCCCATGGTCGGGCCGAGCCGCACGCTCAGATCACCCTGCGCCAGTCGGCCGAAGCCCAGTTGCAGGCGATGGATCGGCGAGGCGAGATAGGCGGCCAGCATGGCGCTGAACGCAAGACCGGCCATCGCGATGGCAATCAGCTCGTCGGGCGGGATGACGGTGGACACCCAGTCCTCCCCGGCATGGGACAGCGACGGCGTGGCATAGCGCAGGCAGTAGCCGACCGCCCTGCGTGCGATCGCCCGGGAGGCCGCCGGCCGCGCGCAGGGATCTTGTGCCAGAGCCGCAAGCGTCAGGCGGCTGCGCTGCTCTGCGGGCCAGTTGGCGATCTGCTGCGCCAGGCCAGTCGGGCCGCCACGCTCCAGTGCCGTCGCCGCCGTCTCAACCAACATCGTGCCGGTGGCATAGGGTGGGTCCCAGTCCGGGCGGGAGGGGGCAGGCTGGAGCGACCAATAGAACCACAGGCCCGTCGCCAGCACCAGATAGGCTATCCAGAAGCCCAGCCATATCTTCCAGAACAGGCGTCGCTTCACGGCGTTACCCTGAGGCGATAGCCGACGCCGCGGATCGTCTCGATCTCCACCGCATCCGCGCTCGCCTGGCGCAGCTTCTGGCGCAAATTGCTGACATGAACGTCGATGCTGCGGTCATAACGCTGCCGCTGGCGCCGCAGCGCTGCCAGGGACAGATCGTCCTTGGTCGAGACGATATCGCCCGCGCTCATCAGCGCTTCCAGCAGACTGAATTCCGTCGCGGTGAGTTCGATCGCGTCGCCGTCCCAGCGCGCGTCGCGTCGCGCAGGATGGAGCGTCAACCGCTCGATCGACAATGGACCGGTCGCCCTGGCGCCGCCGGTCCGCCGGAGCACCGCACGCAGCCGCGCCAGCAGTTCGCGCGGATTATAGGGCTTGCCGATATAGTCGTCGGCGCCGAGTTCGAGGCCGATCACCCGATCGACATCGTCGCCCCGCGCCGTGAGCATCAGCAACGGCACCTTGCTGCTCTGGCGGATGCGGCCCAGCACCTCGATTCCGTTCATGCGCGGCAGCATGATATCGAGGATGACGGCCTCGAACCGGCCGGTCAGCGCCTGTCGCACGCCGTCCTCGCCATTGCCGGCAACCGTGAGGGCAAAGCCCTCTTCGGCCAGATATTCTCGCAGCATGGCGCTCAGCTCGGCATCGTCGTCGATCAGCAGCAGGTTGGTCACGTCTCGTCCTTTGTTGCCAAGGATGCTGGGACGTCGGGCGCGCGATGTCAGCCCTTCTTTACGCAATCTTTTCGCTTCGCTTGCGATGGTCTTACCCTCGGGCTCGTCGGCGCTTGGCATAAGGCCCGGCATGTCGAAACGCCGTGTCCTTCTCTTCGTCGGCCTCCCCGTCATGCTTGCCTTCGCCGCGCTCGCCTGGTGGCTGGCGATGCGCCCGTCGCCCATGGAAGGGCTTACGACCGCCGAGGTGACCCTGGGCGACATCGAACAGAATGTGCTGGCGACGGGCAAGCTGCGCCCGAAGGAACTGGTGAGCGTCGGCGCCCAGGTCTCGGGTCAGGTCAAGAAGCTGTACGTGCGGCTTGGCCAGCGCGTCCGCGCCGGGGATCCGATTGCGGACATCGATGCCGCCCCGCAACGACTGGCGCTGCGCAATACCGAGGCGGCGGTCGGATCGCTGATCGCCCAGAAGGCATCCCGGCAGGGTGCGCTGGTGCAGGCGGAGTTCGCCTATCGCCGCCAGGAGACCATGCTGGCGGCCGAGGCGACCGCGCGCGCCGACTATGAGGCCGCCCGGGCGTCGCTCACCGCCCTGCGCGGCGAACTCCGCTCGCTCGATGCCCAGATCGTCCAGGCCCGCACCCAGGTCGAGACCGCGCGCCTGAACCTCGGCTTCACCCGCATCGTGGCGCCGATGGACGGCACCATCGTCTCCATCGTCACGAAGCAGGGGCAGACGGTGAATTCGTTCCAGTCGGCGCCGACCATCGTCATGCTCGCCCGGCTCGACGTGATGACCGTGCGGACGGAGATTTCGGAAGCCGATGTGCAGAAGGTCAAGGTGGGCCAGACGGTGCGGTTCACGACGCTGGGCGCACCCGATCGCCGCTATCATGCCCGGATCGACCGGATCGAGCCGGCGCCGGAATCGATCGCGACCGAAGGCACGACCAGCGCGACAGCCGCGAGCGGGACCGCGGCCGCCGCCACGGCCATCTACTACAATGCCCTGTTCGACGTGCCCAATCCCGAAGGCCGACTGCGCCCGTCGATGACCGCGCAGGTCTCCGTCCTGCTTGCCGGTGTCCGTCGCGCGGTGCTGGTCCCGTTGGCCGCGCTGGGCGAGCGGGGCACCGATGGCCGCTACCAAGTCCGCGTCGTCGACGCCAAGGGTGGGATCGAAACGCGCCAGGTCCGCACCGGCATCGCCAATGACAGCAATGCCGTCGTGCTCTCCGGCCTCAAGCCCAGGGAGAAGGTCGTCATCGCGCAGGAAAGCCGCGAGCCTTCGGCCGATGGCGGCCTGGGCATCGGGTTCTGATGACCACGCCCCCGATCATCGAAACCATGGGTCTGCGCCGGGAATTCCCGGCGGGCGAGGGCACCATCACCGTCCTGAAGGACGTCGACCTGGTGATCGATGCCGGGGAAATGGTGGCGATCGTCGGCGCGTCGGGATCGGGCAAGTCGACCCTGATGAACATCCTGGGCTGCCTCGATCGCCCCACCGCCGGAACCTATCGCGTGCAGGGTCGCGATACCGGCACGCTGACCCCCGACGAGCTTGCCGCGCTGCGCCGCGAGCATTTCGGCTTCATCTTCCAACGCTATCACCTGCTCTCGGACCTGTCCGCCGTCGGCAATGTCGAGGTGCCGTCGGTCTATGCCGGCTATGAACCCGGCGCACGACGCGCGCGGGCGACCGCCTTGCTGACCCGCCTCGGCCTGGGCGAGCGCACCCGCCATCTGCCCAGCCAGTTGTCCGGCGGCCAGCAGCAGCGCGTCTCGATCGCCCGCGCGCTGATGAACGGCGGCGCGATCATCCTTGCGGACGAACCCACCGGCGCGCTCGACAAGGCGAGCGGCGAGGAAGTGATACGCATCCTCAAGAAACTGAACCAGGAGGGGCATACCATCATCCTCGTGACGCACGACATGGCGGTCGCCGCCCATGCCGATCGCGTCATCGAACTCAGCGACGGCGCGATCGTCGCCGACCGCCACACGCGCGACCCCGTCCAGCGGCAAGCCCTCGCCCCGGCGGCGCAATCCTCGGCGGGGCGGTGGCGGGCAGCCGCCAGCCGGTTCAGCGAGGCGTTCCGCATGGCGCTTCTGGCCATGGCCGCGCACCGGGTGCGCACCTTCCTGACGATGCTGGGCATAATCATAGGCATCGCCTCGGTCGTGTCGGTCGTGGCGCTGGGCAATGGCGCGCAATCGAAGGTGATGGCGCAGATCAGCGATCTCGGCACGAACACCATCGAAATCTTCCCCGGCAAGGATTTCGGCGACCTGCGTGCCGCCTCGATCCAGACGCTGAGCGAAAGCGACGCCCGTGTTCTGGGCAGCCAGAGCTATGTCGACAGCGTGTCGCCCAACATCTCCACCAGCGTTACCGCGCGGCGCAGGAACATCGCCGCCACCGCGCAGATCAACGGCGTCGGCGCCGGCTATTTTCGCGTTCGCGGCTTCAAGGTGACCCAGGGCACGGTCTTCAAGCAGGCGGACGTGACGCATGCCGCACAGGTGGCGGTGATCGACAGCAAAGCGCGCACGACCCTGTTCCCGCACGGCGCCGATCCGATCGGCGCGACGGTGCTGCTCGGCCAGGTGCCGATGCGCGTGATCGGCGTGCTGCGCCCGTCACAGGCCGGCGGCGGCGGATCGAGCGCCAATGTCTACATCCCCTATAGCACGGCCGCGGCGCGGATGACGGGGCGGACGAAGCTGGAGAGCATCACCGTGCGCATTGTCGACCAGGTGACGAGCAACGCCGCCCAGCAGGCCGTGACGACCCTGCTCACCCGGCGGCACGGTACCAAGGACTTCTTCATCTTCAACTCCGATCAGATCCGCAAGGCGATTACCCAGACCAGCAAGACGATGACCGTCCTCATCTCGTCGATCGCCGTCATCGCGCTGGTCGTCGGCGGGATCGGCGTGATGAACATCATGCTCGTCTCGGTGACCGAGCGGACCCGGGAGATCGGGGTGCGCATGGCCGTCGGCGCGCGACAGAGCGACATCCTTCAGCAATTCCTGATCGAAGCGGTGCTGGTCTGCCTGATCGGCGGCGCGGCGGGCATATTGCTCGCCCTGCTGCTCGGCCTCCTCGTCAGCCTTAGCGGCAGCGGCTTCGCAATGGTGTTCTCGCCCTCGTCGATCCTCCTCGCCTTCGCCTGCTCCACGGCGATCGGCATCCTGTTCGGCTTCCTTCCCGCGCGTAACGCGGCCCGGCTCGATCCTGTCGAGGCCCTGGCACGAGATTGATGATGAAACCCGTTCTCACCCTGATCGTCATCGGCACGCTTCTGGCCGGCTGCGCCACCCGCACCCCCTATGTCCGTCCCGCCGCTCCCCTGCCCGGCGCATTCCTCCACCAGTCCCCGGCCCCACAGCAAAGCCCGCGCACCGACACATGGTGGCAGAGCTTCGGCGACCCGGCGCTGGATGCGCTGGTCGAGCTTGCGGTCGCGCGCAATCCGGACCTCGCCGCGGCCGCGATACGGGTACGGCGCGCCCAGCTTGAAGCGCGGCTCGCCGGAAATGCGCTGACACCGATCCCGAGCGGCTCGCTCAGCATCGGCCTGTCCCGCCCCCTCTCCGGCGGTGCGCGCCGGACAAGCGAAATCGCCGCCGGTTCGGCGCGCCTCGCCTGGGAAGCCGATCTGTTCGGTCGCCTCGGCGCGCGCCGGGACGCGGCGCGGCTGGAGGCGGAAGCGACCGCCGAGGATCGCGACGGCGTGTTCCTGACGCTGGTCGGCACGACCGCGTCGCTCTACTGGCAGATCGCGCTGGCGAACGAGCGGATCGCGCTGGGCGAGCAGAGCCTTGCCTATGCCCGCCGGACACAAGCGCTGGTGGAAGCTCGGTTCCGGGCCGGAGCGGTTTCGACGCTCGAGCGCCGAGAGGTCGAGCAAAGCGTCGCTGCACAGGAAGCCGCACTGACCGAGGTTCGCCAGGCCCGCGTCCGCGCCCGCGAGGCGTTGATGGTGCTGCTCGACGGCCTGCCCGCGCCCGCCGCTGAACCGCAGGCCCTGAAGATGGTGCCGCTGCCGGTCGTCGCGGCTGGCCTGCCGGCCGATCTGCTCGGGCGCCGCCCCGACCTGCGCGCCGCCGAATTGCGCCTCAGAAGAGTGCTTGCAAGCGCCGATGCGACCAGGGCCGGCTTCTATCCGGCGCTTACCCTGACCGGCAGCCTGGGGACATCCAGCAGCGGCCTGCTCAACCTGATGGCCAATCCCGTTGCGACCCTGGGCGCGGGCCTCACGCTGCCGTTCCTCAACCTGCGCGGCATGCGCTTCGAGACGCAGATTGCCCGCACACGCTACGAGGAAGCGGTAATCCTGTTCCGCAAGTCGCTGTACACCGCCCTGGCGGAGGTGGAAACCACGCTCTCCGCCCGGAGCGAACTGGCGACCCAGGGTCTCGCCCTGCGTCGCGCCCGTGACGCTGCGGTGGACGCCCAGCGCCTGTACGAAGTCCGCTACCGCGCGGGGGCCGTGGCGCTTCGCGTCTGGCTCGATGCGCAGGAACGCCAGCGCATTGCCGAACTCGCCCTATCCGCCAATCAGTTCATCCGGCTCCAGAACCAGCTCACGCTATATCAGGCGCTGGGTGGCGGCTTCGGGAATTAAGCCATTGGCAATGTCCGGCAAGACGTGGCAGCATGATGGTCGACCGACGGCGGGCGTCTACCGACCATCTCCCGTCTCCGTCTTGCCCCGGGCATCCGGTTTGGCCGACATCCATAGCATCAGCCCGCCAGGCCGGGTCAAAATCAGCGCAATCTTCGATCTGCGTGCGGGTATGGCTTGGCCCATATGGGGCATTTCATGCCTGTGCCCGGGTCGGGGCAAATCTGTCCGCGCGCCTGTATCATCCCGGTGGTGGGTCCGCCGGGGCTCGAACCCGGGACCTCTCGATTAAAAGTCGCTTGCTCTACCGACTGAGCTACGGACCCTCCATCGGGGTGGAAGCGACCTAGGGGCGCGGACGCCTGCGGTCAACACCATGTCGCATATGGCGCACAAACCGGCCGTCGCGCGGGTCGCGCCAGTCCGCCGCGATCGTCGCCAGCGGATGCAGCACGAAATCGCGCGCGGCATAGGCCAGATGCGGCACGGCCAGCCCCGGCGAGTGCCACTTGCCCCCCGACCACAATATGATGTCCAGATCGATCACCCGCGCCCCCCAGCGCTGCCCCCGCCGCCGCCCGAAATCGCGCTCGATGGTTTTCAGTATGCCAAGCATGGCGGGCGGGTCCAGCGGGCTCTCGACCAGCGCGGCGGCATTGGCGAAGGCGCGGATCGAGGGGCCGATGGGCGCCGTGGTCAGGATCGGCGACACGGCATAGACACCCGGCAACGCCGCCAGCGCCGCGCGAATCTCGTCACGCGGGCTGCCATGCCGCCCCGGACGGTTGGAACCCAGCGCAATGGCATAGCTTGTCGTCATCATGTCCTGCGACTACCCGAGCGTGATGCCTGACGCATCCTTTCCCGTGATCCCGGCGCCCCTGGCCCCGATCCAGCCACCGCGCGACTGCCCCCTCTGCCCCCGCCTGGTCGAGGTTCGCCAGACGGTCGCCACCGAATATCCCGGCTGGTGGAACGCCCCCGTGCCGCCATTCGGCGATGACGAGGCCTGGCTGGCGGTCGTCGGCCTTGCCCCCGGCAAGCATGGTGCGCACCGCACCGGCCGCCCCTTTACCGGCGATGGCGCAGGGCCGCTGCTCTATGGCACCCTCGCCAAATTCGGGCTGGCCGAAGGCGCGTTCGCCGCCAAGGTCGATGACGGCCTGACGCTGAAAGGCGCGGTGATCCTGAACGCGGTCAAATGCCTGCCGCCCGAGAACAAGCCGACGCCGGACGAGATCCGTACCTGTCGGACCTTTCTGGAACAGGAATTGGCCGCACTGCCCCGGCTGTCGGTGGTCATCGCACTGGGCGAGATCGCGCACCGTTCGGTCATCAAGGCGCTGGGCGGGCGCCTCCCCAAGGCGCGATTCGCGCATCTGGCCGAACATCGCCTGCCCGGCGGCGGCCCGGTGATCCTCGATAGCTATCACTGCTCGCGCTACAACCAGAATACTGGCCGCCTGACACCCGAGATGTTCGAGGCCGTGTTCGCGCGGGCGATGGAATTGCGGGGCTAAACCATTCCTCCCCTTGCAGGGGAGGAATTTGAGTTCAGATATCCTGGACCAGCCGCCCGTACAGCTCAGGCCGCCGGTCGCGGAAGAAACCGAAGGCGGCGCGGTGGCGCTTCACCCGGTCGATGTCGAGCGTGGCGACGATCACGCCCTCTTGCTCGCGGTCCAGTTCGGCCAGGATGTCGCCGCGCTCGTCGCAGATGAAGCTGGTGCCGTAGAAGGTCTGGCCATGTTCGCACCCGACGCGGTTGGCGGCGACGATCGGCACGACGTTGGACACGGCATGGCCGACCATCGCGCGACGCCACAACCGCGCGGTGTCGAGGCTGTCGTCATGTGGCTCGCTGCCGATCGCGGTCGGGTAGAACAGGATCTCCGCCCCCATCAGCATCATCGCGCGCGCCGTCTCGGGATACCATTGGTCCCAGCAGATGCCGACGCCCAGCTTGGTCGCGGGGCCGTCCCACACCTTGAACCCGGTATTGCCGGGGCGGAAATAGAATTTCTCCTCATAGCCCGGACCGTCCGGGATATGGCTCTTGCGATAGACGCCCGCGACCTGGCCGTCCGGATTGATCATCGCCAGCGAGTTGTAGTGATGCGGCCCGTCCGCCTCGAAGAAGCTGGTCGGGATATGGACCTTCAGCTCAGCCGCCAGCTCCTGCATCGCGCGCACCGCCTGGTGCTCGGCGGTCGGCTTGGCGTTGGTGAACAGCCCCTCGTCCTCGACGCGGCAGAAATATTCGCCTTCGAACAGCTCGGGCGGCAGGATCACCTGCGCACCTTGCGAGGCCGCCTCGCGAACGAGGCGCGACACCTCGGCGATGTTGCGGTCGATATCGGCGGTAAAGGCCAGTTGCAGCGCGGCGACGGTGATCTGGGTCATGGCCCTGCCCTTTAATGGCTCCGCACGCGGGCGTCACCCCGCTTCCGCATCCAGCTTCCTGCGCAAGGCATCGAGAAACGGCCCCGGCTCGTCCAGCCGCAACGCCACCGCCCGCACCGGATCACGCCGCCACCGCGAGCGCGGCGGCAAGGGTTCGGACAGGCGGATCAGCATATTGGGCCAGGCCAGCAGCGCGATGTTCCAGCTATCGGGCGCGCGCACCGTCTCGCCATCGGGATTGGCCGTCACCGCCGCGATCGCCGCATAGGGAATGGTCCGGTCGACCAACAGCCCGGCGCGCAGCCTTACCCCCGTTTCGGTGAGCAGGACCGGCGACAGGCGCAGCGACCTGATAAGGCCGATCAGGTAGAGCAGCGACACATCGCTGATGACGAACATCACCAGCGCTGCGGTCCGGCTCCAATGCGCGACCAGCAGATGGGTGACGGTGATCTCGATGCAGGAAATGACCAGCAGCGCGATCATCATCGGCTGCAGATGGCGATGATAGGCAAAACCCTGCGCCCCCGCCGGTATCTCCGGCGCCGCGCCCCAGCGGAACAACGCCAGATGCAGCAGCCGAACCTCCGCCCGCGCCAGTCGCACCAGCGGCCGGGGCAGGATTTCCTCCAGCAGTGCGGACCAGCGATCCGGCTCGGTTCGGTTCCACGCACGAAGCCGCACCGCCACCCGCCAAAGGCCCCATCCGCCATGCAGAGCGATCGCGGCGGCCGGGACGATCATCGCCCAGGGCATGGCGAACAGCGCCGCCCGGATCGGCGGCGGCGACAGGCTGAACACCGCCATGCCCGCGGACGCCATCGCGGCGATTCCCGCCCGCCAGCCCGGCCGTCGCGTTCGGCTCAACAACCCCAGCATCATCGCGTCCGAGGCGATCCAGAGGAACAGCAGCGCCGCGCCGCGGGGATAAGCCTGCGCTATCGGCAAACGGAGCAAGGCCGCCGCACCGACGATGGCCAGGACAGGCGCAATCGCGGGGAGAATCGGACGAGCGAACCCGTTGGCGGATCGGACGGCGGTCATGGCGACTCCCCTGTTCGGTGACGCCGCGATGCTAGACCCTGCCGCCCCGCGCGTCACGCGGTCATGCGGGATGCCGGGTCGGGATCGGCCAGGATGTAGCGCAGGACGATGGGATAGAAGCTGTTGATCTTCAGATCGCACAGCGCCATCAGCCGCTGGTTGAGCGCACGCGTCACCCCGACATATTCGTTCCACCGTTCCTCGATGGTGCGGGCGGTCCAGGTGCCGATATGTTTGGAATAGGTCAGGCGCAGTTCGCGCGTCTCGACCATGATCGCCTCGCATCCGGGGATGGTGGCCAACAGCCGCCGTTCGCGCAGCGGGGTCAGCAGCAGTTCGTCCTCGGTCTTCAGATGCTTGGTGATGGCCTGCGCGATCCGCGTGCGGGCCAGGCCCACCCTCGGCGCGGCCTCGGCATAGCGCAGCTCGAACAGGGCCATGAGGTCGCCGACGGCGCGCATGATGTCCTCATGTTGGGCACGGAGCAGATTGATCGTGGCTTGCAACGCGTGGGCTCCGATCCCGGACAGGTGATCGTTCCGTATAGCGCTGTTCCCTTTATGGCTGGTAAAGGACAAGAATGGCTGAAAAATTCTGCGCGCCGACCGGGCAGCGCAGACGGGGAAACGAGTGCCGATCGCGTCATTGCCGGGTACATCGCGTCCCCGCCCCCTTGGACTTCAGAGCATGATGACATGGGATCGAACCGAGCCTAGCCCCTCCCCTTCAGGGGAGGGGTTGGGGTGGGGCATCACCACAGGCCCCGCTTTTGCGGAAACGCCCCACCCCCTGCCCCTCCCCTGAAGGGGAGGGGTGGATCACGCTGATGCCATCATGCCTTAACGCTCAGGCGCACCCTGCACGCCGTGCAGCCTGAGCGAAGTCGAAGGCCAAGGGATTCCCGGGCGACCTGGCCTATCGGTGAAGCAGCCCTAGCGGGCCGAACAGCGCCCCCACCGCGGCCAGACCGGTGATAATCGCCTCATCCCGCCACACGCGCCGGATGTGACCCATGATCGAACCAGGGCGAGTCAGCGCGGACGAATGGCGATCACCACGCCCTTCGCCTCGATCGCCCAACCCCAACTGTCGCTTGCGGAGGGCAGATAGCGGGAGGCCGCTATCCGAGTGGGTATCGCGACCTGGCCTTCGCACTTCGCCTCCCGACCCCGGAGGAAAAGAGCCCGCGCCCTGGGATGACGGCACGGGCTCGTTCGGCGATTATGCCGGAATCTGCTGCGAAATACAGTGGAAGCTGCCGCCGCCGGTCAGGATGGCATCGGCGCGCAGGCCCACGACCTGGCGGTCGGGAAAGATCGCCTGGATCGCGGCGACCCCGGCATCGTCATTCTCGCTGCCGTAAAGCGGCACCACGACCGACGCATTGCCGATATAGAAGTTCATATAGCTGGCGGGCACGATCTCGTCGTCGCGCAGCACGCGGCCCGGCGACGGGATGCCGACCACCTCCAGACCGGCGGCCAGCGCGTCGCGCTTGGCGGCGGCATAGACCTGCCAGTTGGGGTCGTTCTCGGCAGCTTCGGGAATGGCGACGCGGTTGGGGCCGACGAAGCGCGCCAGATTGTCGACATGGCCATCGGTATGGTCGTTGAGCAAGCCATTGCCCAGCCACACGATCCGGGTCAGCCCCAGGTCGCTGGCCAGTCGGTCGGCGATCTCGCTTTCGGTCAGGTCGGGATTGCGGTTGGGGTTGAGCAGGCACTGACGCGTCGTCACGACCAGCCCGGTGCCGTCCCCATCGATCGCGCCGCCCTCCAGCACCCATTCGCAGCGGGTGGCGGAGAGTCCACGATCCTCGGCCAGCCGCGCGCCGACCGTGTCGTCGCCGGGCAGGTCGTATTTGCCGCCCCAGCCGTTGAACTGGAAGAGCCGTGCCGAACCGTCACCGGTGATGATCGGGCCGGTATCGCGCAGCCAGATGTCGCCGAAGGGCTGGACGACCACGTCCGCCATGTCGCCCGCCATCGCGCGCGCGGCATCCGCCGCTTCTCCATCGGCGGCGACCAGGATCACCCGCTCGCCCCGACCATCGGCATGGACGGCGCGGGCAAAGGCCAGCACCTCCTCGCGCGCAGGGTCGAGATCCTCTTCCCACAGCTCCGGATGGCTGGGAAAGCCGATCCATACGGCATCATGCGTGGCCCATTCGGGCGGCGGAGGCGTGGTCACGGTTGGCGTGGTCACTGGACGTTCTTCCTGCTTTGATCGCGAATGGTGCGAAATTCGGCGGTGGGATACCAGTTGGGCCACAGGCCCGGCCGGTCGGCGAGCGTCCTGCCCAATTGGTAATAGACCGTCAAATCCTCGACCGCGCCCGACCAATCCCAGCGGGGATCATATTCGTCGGCGGGCTTGTGATAGCGGTTGGCCACATAGTCCTCCGCTGCGGCCTTGCCCGCCGCGACCCCGCCCGTCACCTTGTCCTGCCCCGAGCCGCCGTCGAGCATCGGCACGCCCAGCTTGGCGAAGGAAAAATGGTCGGAGCGGTAATAGCCGCCACGTTCGGGATTGGCCTCCTCGCCGATATAGCGCCCCTGCGCGGTGACCAGCTTCGCGGCGATATCCTCGATCTCGGACTTGCCCTTGCCGACCAGCACGAAGTCCTTCGACCGGCCGGTGACGTTCAGCCCGTCCATGTTCACGCCGCCCACGGTGCGGGCGAGCGGGAAGACGGGATGCTGCGCATAATAGCCCGAGCCGAGCAGCCCGCTTTCCTCCGCCGTCACCGCCAGGAAGGCGATGGAGCGCTTGGCCGGCCCCGCCTTCGCTTGCGCCTCGGCCAGCGCCACCAGCCCCGCCACGCCGGTCGCATTGTCGAGCGCGCCGTTGCAGATATCGTCACCGTCCACCGCGTCGCAGCGGCCCAGATGGTCCCAATGCGCCGAATAGAGGACGTAATCGCCCGGCGCGGTGGTGCCCGGCAGGACGCCGATGACATTCTTCGACGCCTGACGCCGGATCGTGTTGGTAAAGCCGCCCGACAGGGTCAGGCCAAGCGGCACCGCCTTGAACCCCTTTTGCTGCGCTGCCTTGGTCAGCGTGGACAAGTCCTTGCCCGCCGCCTTCAGGATATTCTTCGCCACCGCCTCCTGAATCCAGCCGATGACCTGGCTCTGGTCCTGATGGTCGCCCGGCTCGTCCAGTTCCAGCTGCGGCCCGGTCCAGGAGGATTGCACCACCGCCCAGGGATAGGCGGCGGGTTCGGTCTGGTGGACGATCAACGCGGCGGCAGCACCGTGCCTGGCGGCATTCTCGAACTTATAGGGCCAGCGACCATACCAGGTCATCGCACGGCCCTCGAACGGTCCTTCGCGCCCCATGGTCTGCCAGTCGGCATCGTTGATCAGGATCACCACCGTCTTGCCGCGCACATCGACCCCGGCATAATCGTCCCAGCCCTTTTCGGGCGCGGTGATGCCATAGCCGACAAATACCAGCTCGCTGTCCTTCACATCGATGCGCGGCGTCACGCGGTACGTGCCGACGACCATGTCGGTGCGATAGGCGAGCGGAATAGCTGCGCCCTTGCCCGTGACGGTGAAGGGCTGGACGTCGGTGGCGGTGATCTCGACCATCGGCACATCTTGGGTCCACCGGCCCTTGTTGCCGGGCTTCAGCCCCGCCTTCTGAAAGCGCTCGATGATGTACGCGACCGTCTTGTCCTCCGCCGGGGTGGTCGGCGCGCGGCCTTCATATTCGCCGGAGGACAGGGTCTGGGTAACCGTCTTCAGCGTGTCGACCGAGATGGCGGGCTTGTCCTGAGCCATGGCGGTGCCGGACAGGAGGAGGGACAACAGGACCAGACGACGCATGACGATTTCCCCTTATGTTTTGGGGGTGTTGTGCCAAGCGGAGGCTGGCGGGGCAAGCTTGCCCGGCGCCGCCCCGTTCGCCAGACTGCGATCATGAAAACGCCGTCACCCTTCGCCATACTGGTCCTGTCCGGCTTTATCGGCCTGCTGACGGGCAAGTTCGGTCTATGGTTTCCGTTGGGCATGGCGACGGCGATCATCGTGGCGATCGTGCAGAACAAGCGGGCCGGATAGGATCTCGCCATCCCCCCTCTGCGCCCACCAGCAGCGGAACGAAAAACAGGCTGCCGCGCCGGATGCATCCTGCAACCGTCGCGACGACAAATGGTTGTGCGACGTTGTGGCCGATGAAAATGTCACGCCGCACAAAAGGAGGGAAGCATGAAGTGGATTGTCGCCATGACCGCCGTGATGGTCATCGGAACGGGCGCACCCGCCATCGCGCAGGAATCGCCCAATCTATCCCCCGCCTATATCAACTGCATGAACCGCGCGGGCGGCAACATCGTGCAGACCGGCGTCTGCACGCAACGCGAGGCGGCGGTGCAGGATGACCGCCTGAACAAGGCCTATCAGCAGGTCATGCGCCAACTCGCGTCGCGTCCCGCGGTCAAGACCGCCCTGCGCGACCAGCAGCGCCGCTGGATCCGGGAACGGGATTATAGCTGCAAGATCAATGGCGACACGATCGACACCGGCTGCATCGTCACCAAGACGGCGCTGCGCGCGGATCAGCTGGAGCGACAGGTCCGCTTCTGATCGCGGCCTTGGCGCTGCATGGCTCTGGGCGGCTGTCCGTCAGTCGCCCAGGGAATAGACCGCCTCGAACCTGCCGTCCTTCAGCCCGCCGATCACCCATGTCGAGGGTTTGCCGCTGGCAAAACTCACCGTGTATTTCTCGTAACGCTGACCGTTCGCGTCCTGCGCCTTGTCGAGCTTGACAGACTGGATCGCACCCGCCGCCTTGATCGCAGGGGCCATCTGCGGAAGCTGTTCGCGACAGGCCTTGAGCAGCCCCTCACCCATCAACGCCTCGGAACAGGTGCCGCCCGCAACGGCGGTCAGCATGGTGCGCAGCTGGCTGGCATATTGCCCCTGCTCGGCCGTCTGGCCGGTGGCGGCGGTCGTCATCGTCAGTGCCGCAACGGCGATCAGACCCAGGCGCATTGATATCCTCCCCCTTTAAACAGGCAGAGTATGCGCGTGCCCGTGACGCCCGGCAAGCGAGACACAAACAAAAAGGGCGGCCCCGAAGGACCGCCCTTTCCGTAATTCGGTAAGACCCGAAAACTCAGCGCGAATAGAATTCGACGACCAGGTTCGGTTCCATCTTCACCGGATAGGGCACCTCGTCCAGGGTCGGGATGCGGGTCAGCGCGACCTTGGTGTTGCCGTCGGCGGTGACGTAGTCGGGCACTTCACGCTCGGCGAGCTGCTGTGCTTCCATGACCAGCGCCATTTCGGTCGCCTTCGAGCCCAGCGAGATCTCGTCGCCGACGAAGCAGCGGCGCGACGCGATGTTGCACTTCACGCCGTTGACGCGGATGTGGCCATGGCTGACCAGCTGGCGCGCGGCGAAGATCGTCGGCGCGAACTTGGCGCGGTACACGATCATGTCCAGGCGCTGCTCGAGCAGGCCGATCAGGTTCTGCGAGGTATCGCCCTTCATGCGGGCGGCTTCCTGGTAGCAGGCCTTGAACTGCTTCTCGGTCACGTCGCCATAATAGCCCTTCAGCTTCTGCTTGGCGCGCAGCTGCAGACCGAAGTCCGACATCTTGCCCTTGCGGCGCTGACCGTGCTGGCCGGGGCCATATTCACGCTTGTTGACGGGGCTCTTGGGGCGGCCCCAGATGTTCTCGCCCATACGGCGATCGAGCTTGTACTTCGCGCTCTGACGCTTCGACATGTGTAATCCTTGGCAATTACGAACGACGTTGGTCCCGGTATCGCACCATGCCAGCCTTTATGGGGACAAGCGCAGGCCCACCGCTTCACCGGGATGCGGGGGCAATTGCGAAGCGGCGCGCCTAAACGACAGGCGCGCCGGAGTCAAGCGAAGCGCTCGATCAGCGTCCGCTGGCGGTGTTCAGCCGCCCGGTGGCGTTTTCCACATCGTTGCGCGCATTGGCCGCGATCTCGTCCCATTCCGCCTGGGTCTTGCAGATCCGCTTGGACGACAGGCGCGAGCCGGTGGTTTCCTGAACCCGGCAGATCTTCTTTTCCTTCACCGGCGCGGGCGCGGGTTCGGCCTGTTGCCCGGTCAGGGCCAGCAGCAGCAACGTGGTCAGCATCGTCCTATCTCCCAATTGGAACGCGGGTGCCATGCTATCCTGTGCGCGACCCGATCGGCAAGCCGGACTGGACAGCGGGAACGCCGCCCGGCAGAGCCATGATCCATGACCCAGATTCTCGCCGGCCCCGATTGCACCACCATGGCGGAGGTCCGCGCGGGCGTGGACCAGCTCGACCGCGAACTGGTCGCGCTGCTCGCGCGCCGCTTCGCCTATATGGACGCCGCCGCCCGGATCAAACCGACCCGCGACCGCGTGCGCGACGAGGACCGCAAGACCCAGGTCATCGACCAGGCCCGCGCCGAAGCCCGCCGCCTGGGCGTACCCGAAGCGGTCGTGGCCGATATCTGGGAAGTGCTGGTCGAGGGCTCGATCGCCTATGAGATGGCGACGTTCGACCGGACGCGGGGGTAAGTTTCCTTCCCTCTAGCCTGTTCCAACGCCCGTTCAGGCTGAGCGAAGTCGAAGCCCACGCCCCATCCCCCGCCACGGGGGCCATTTGGCGGAGTTCATCCTGTGGGCTTCGACTTCGCTCAGCCTGAACGGGGGGCGGGGATTGGTAGGGCGTTACCGCTGACGCGGCCGCGCCAGCGTCGACAATACGCCGCGCAGCGTCCGCACTTCCTGGCTGGACCAGCCGGGCTTGGTCAGCAAGGTGCGCAGAGTCCGCTTGCTCGCAGGGGTCCGGTCGGGCGGGAAGAAGAACCCGGCATTCTCCAGCATATCCTCCAGCTGGCCGATCATGCCGTCCAGTTCACCCTGCGGTGCGACCTCGGGCAGCTCGACCTCTGGCGGCTGGGCCAGTTCGATACCCTTGGACCATTCATAGGCGATCAGGATCACCGCCTGGGCCAGGTTCAGGCTGCCGAATTCGGGGTTGATCGGCACGGTGACGATCTTGCGCGCGATGGCCACATCGTCGGTCTCCAGCCCCGACCGTTCCGGCCCGAACAGGAAGGCGGCGCGGCCCACGGTATCGGCATGGATTTCGCGCGCCGCCTCTTCCGGGGTGACGACCGGCTTGGTGACGCCGCGCTTGCGCACCGTGGTCGCATAGACCTGCGCACAGTCGGCGACCGCATCGGACACGCTTTCAAAAACCTTGGCCTGTTCCAGCACGATGTCGGCGCCCGACGCCGCCGGTCCGGCCTGTGGATTCGGCCAGCCGTCGCGCGGGGTGACGAGGCGCATCTCGACCAGCCCGAAATTCAACATGGCGCGCGCGGCCTTGCCGATATTCTCGCCGAGCTGCGGGCGGACCAGGACGATGACGGGGGGCTGGGACTTGTTCACGTTCACTCTCTCGTTCGCCCTGAGCGAAGTCGAAGGGCACGTTCCGCGCGCGGTATTGCGGCTTCTTTGAGCGCCGTCCAGTCGGTTGCGATCAGCGCGGTCTTCTTGGCGCGGGACCAGCCTTTGATCTGGCGTTCGGCGGTGAGGGCTTCGTGGCGGGACGGGAAGTCCTGGGACCAGGCCAGTTCGACTGGGCGGCGGGCTTCCGTGTAGCAGGGGATTTCGCCCGACTGGTGCTGGGCGATGCGGTGTTCGAGGCTGTCGGTGTGGCCGGTGTAATAGCTGCCGTCGGAGCAGCGGAGGATGTAGCAGTAGAAGGCCATTCGGTCAGGCTATCGCCTTTGGGATATGGAGCAAAGGATTCCCTTGGGCTTCGACTTCGCTCAGCCTGAACGGAGGTGGGGGGAACAGGGCCTTATACAAAGAGCCTCATACAAACATCCGTTCAGGCTGAGCGAAGTCGAAGCCCACGCCCCGCCCTCACCAAATCACTCCCCCTTCGGAGCCACCTCTTCCACCGTCCCGGCAAAAGCCTCGAAATCCCGGGCCTCGCCGAACTCGCGATAGACGCTCGCAAACCGGATATAGGCCACCGAATCCAAGCCCTTCAGCCCTTCCATCACCATCTCGCCGATGCGCTTGGACGACACCTCGCCCTCGCCGCTGGTTTCCAATTGCCGCTGGATGCCGGACACCAGCTTTTCCACCCGCACCGGGTCGATCGGACGTTTGCGCGTGGCGATGGCGATGGACCGCAGCAGCTTCTCGCGGTCGAACGGTTCGCGCCGGTCCTCGCTCTTCAACACGAACAGCTCGCGCAACTGGATCCGCTCGAACGTGGTGAAGCGCGCGCCACAGCCTTCGCATTGGCGGCGGCGGCGGATGGCCGCCCCATCTTCGGTGGGGCGGCTGTCCTTTACCTGACTGTCTTCATGGCCACAAAAGGGGCAGCGCATTCAGATCTTCTTCTTCGCCTTGAAATAGGCGTAGCCGGCACCTGCCGCCGCGCCGAAGATCGGGCCGACGAACGGCACCGGGATCGCGACGACGGCACCGAGCGCGCCCCACTTCGCCATGCTCTTGCCCAGGCCAGGGGTCGACTTGATGTCGTTCTGCACCTCGGAAATCTTCTCGTCGAACTTGGCCATGCGTTTACGTCCTTATCCCTGGTAGATCGGAAAGCGTGCGCAAAGCTCACGCACACGGGCACGAACGTTCGCCTCGACCTCTGGGTCCCCATGTTCGCCCTTGGCCTTCAGGCCATCGAGCACATCGGCGACCATATGGCCGATCTGCTCGAACTCGGCCGGACCGAAGCCGCGCGTGGTGCCGGCGGGCGAGCCGACGCGGATGCCGCTGGTCTTCATCGGCGGCAGCGGATCGTTGGGGATGCCGTTCTTGTTGCAGGTGATGCCCGCGCGCTCCAGCGCCTCGTCGGCGTCGCGGCCGGTGATGCCCAGCGGGGTCAGGTCGACCAGCGCCAGATGCGTGTCGGTGCCGCCCGCGACCAGGTTCGCGCCGCGCGCCTTCAGCGTCGCCGCCAGCACGCGGGCATTCTCGACCACCGCCGCGATATAGGTCTTGAACTCCGGCTGCAGCGCCTCGCCGAACGCGACCGCCTTGGCGGCGATGACGTGCATCAACGGACCGCCTTGGAGGCCGGGGAAGACCGCCGAGTTGATCTTCTTCGCGATCGCTTCGTCATTGGTCATGATCATGCCGCCGCGCGGACCACGAAGGGTCTTGTGCGTGGTAGTGGTCACGACATGCGCATGGCCGAACGGGGTCGGATGCAGGCCGCCCGCCACGATGCCAGCGAAGTGCGCCATGTCGACCATGAAATAGGCGCCGACCTCGTCCGCGATCGCGCGGAACCTGGCGAAGTCGATGACGCGCGGATAGGCCGAGCCGCCCGCGATAATGATCTTGGGCTGGCACTCGCGCGCGATCCGGGCGACCTCGTCATAGTCGATCAGGTGCGTCTCGGGATCGACGCCATACTGAACGGCGTTGAACCACTTGCCCGACAGCGCCGCCTTCGCACCGTGGGTCAGGTGGCCACCGGCGTCGAGCGACAGGCCCATGATCGTGTCGCCGGGCTTGGCCAGCGCCAGCATCACCGCGCCGTTCGCCTGCGCGCCCGAATGCGGCTGGACGTTGACGAAGTCGCAGCCGAAGATCTGCTTGGCGCGGTCGATCGCCAGCTGCTCGACCTCGTCCGACGGCGCGCAACCCTGATAATAGCGCTTGCCCGGATAACCCTCGGCATATTTGTTGGTGAAGACCGAGCCTTGCGCTTCCATCACCGCCTTGGAGACGATGTTCTCGGAGGCGATCAGCTCGATCTGGGTCTGCTCGCGTTCCAGCTCGTGGGCGACACCGGCGAAGACGGCGGGGTCGGCATCGGCGAGCGTACGGGTGAAGAAACCGGCGGGCTGGACGTCGTTAAGCGTGCTCATGAGGGTATCCTTGCGCGTTCAATTCTGGGCGGGCGCGGTGGACAGCATGTCGACACGGCGCTGATGACGTCCGCCCTCGAACGGGGTGGACAGGAAAGCTTGGAGGCAGGCCTTGGCCATTTCCTCACCGATGACGCGCGCGCCCATGGCGATGGCGTTGGCGTCGTTATGCTGGCGGGCCAGCGCGGCCGACAGCGGCTCGGACACCAGCGCGCAGCGGCAGGCGGGGTTGCGGTTCGCCGCGATCGAGATGCCGATGCCCGAGCCACACAGCGCCACCCCGCGCTCGGCACGGCCATCGGCCAGTGCCTCGCCGACCGCGCGGCCGAAATCGGGATAGTCGACGCTGCCATTCCCGTCGGTGCCCAGGTCCAGCACCTCGTGCCCCTCACCGCGCAGCCAGTCCGCCAGCACGGTCTTGAGCGAGACGGCGGCATGATCGGATGCGATCGCGATGCGCATAAGACGGGCGCTCCTGACAGGGTCGAGTGGAATGCCCGCGCCTTTACGCGCGCACGCAGCCCATGGCTACCCCTTCGCGCAACGGAACGTGCGGTGCATTTGAAGGGTTCTGCTCGTCATGAAGCGCATCCTGATCCTCGCCGCCCTATCCACCCTGACGGCCTGCTCGCGAGAGACGCCGGAAGAGGTGAGGAACGCGACGTCCCTGACGAACAGCCCCAGTGCCGCGGCCACGGCGGGTCCGGCCGGGGACGGATCGACCTTCACCGGCCTGCCGAAGAAAAAGGGTCCAGATTATGTCGGCCGTTATGTCGGCGTGGAGGGCATGTTCCTGAACATCAAGCACGCCGCGACGCCCGGCCGATACCGCATGGAGATGCAGTGGGACCTCGACCACAAGGGCGAGTTCCGGGGTGAGCAGGTCGGCGACACCATCGTGTTCGAGCGGAGCGGCGTGCGCGAGGTCCTACGCCCGACAAACGGCGATGCGACGGGGCTGAAATATCTGGCGGGCAAGACCGAGTGCCTGACGGTCAAGTCCGGCGAGGGCTATTGCAAGAAGTGAGGCGCGGCTAGGCTGCCCGGCGCCGTCATAATAGGATCGCGACGGTGAACCAGCAGGCCCGCCTTTCCCCGGACACCCGTGTGCGCTTCACGGCGCCCGGTTCCTGCACATGGTCGAGAGCGGCGCGTTCGAGGGCATGAAGGTCGAACTGATCGACGGGGAACTGGAACGGACGAACCCGCCCATGGGTGGCCATGCCGCCGTGCAGGCCAGTGTCGTATTTTACCTCGCCCAGAAAATGGGCCTCGCCTTGGTGCGGGCAGAGAGTGGGCTCGTTCTCGACGACTCGACGGTCGTGGCTTGCGATGCCGCCCTGCTGCGCCAGCCGATCACCGAGAATCGCTTCCTGACGCCGGATGACGTGCTGCTCGTCGTCGAGATCGCGCAGACGACGCAAAGTCGCGATATGGGCCTCAAGCGGATGCTCTACGCCCAGGCGGGCATCCCGACCTATTGGGTGATCGACGGGGTGCGCCGCGTCGCCCATGTCTATGCCGAGCCGGTGGAGGGCGATTACAGCAGCGTCCACACGGTGCGGTTCGGCGAAGCCCTGGCCGTGCCGGGCAGCGACGCCGCGGTCACGCTCGACCGAGTGCTACCATAAGATACTCCACCCCGGCGGAGGCCGGGGTCCAGTGGCCATGCGATTGATGCGACGCATGGCGGCGTTTCGCACGCCTCCAGCCTCACCCCAACTGGACCCCGGCCTTCGCCGGGGTGGAAGAAAAGAACGAAGAGGCCGGAAAGCCAAATGGTGGCCCCTTACGCCGCCATCTTCAACTCCAGCCGCTCCCAGATCTCGACCAGCGCCAACACCAGTTCCGCCATCATCGCCTCGTCATGCGCGGGGCCGGGGGTGAAGCGCAGACGTTCGGTGCCGCGCGGCACGGTCGGGTAATTGATCGGCTGGACGTAGACGCCATATTCGGCGAGCAGGATGTCGCTGATCTTCTTGGCCTTGACCGGATCGCCGACCATCACCGGCACGATATGCGTCTCGCCCAGCATCACGGGCAGCCCCGCCTCGCGCATCATCGCCTTCAGCTTGGCGGCGGCGGCCTGCTGCCCCTCGCGCTCGACCGAGCTTTGCTTGAGGTGCCGCACGCTCGCCAGCACACCCGCGACCAGCACCGGCGACAGCGAGGTGGTGAAGATGAAGCCCGGCGCATAGGATCGGATCACGTCGACGATCATCCGGTCGGCCGCGATATAGCCGCCCATCACGCCGAACGCCTTGCCCAGCGTCCCCTCGATCACGGTCAGCCGGTGGGCGACGCCGTCCCGCTCCGAAATGCCGCCGCCGCGCGCGCCGTACATGCCGACCGCATGAACCTCGTCGAGATAGGTCAGCGCATTATATTTGTCGGCGAGGTCGCAGATCGCCGCGATCGGCGCGACATCGCCCTCCATCGAATAGACGCTCTCGAACGCGATCAGCTTGGGCACGCCCGGATCGGCGGCCGCCAGCAGTTCCTCCAGATGCGCAAGGTCATTGTGGCGGAAGACCTGCTTCTCGCAGCCCGAATTGCGGATGCCCGCGATCATCGAGGCGTGGTTCAGCTCGTCGGAAAAGATCACGCAGCCCGGCAGGATCTTGGCCAAAGTCGCCAGCGTTGCCTCGTTCGAGACGTATCCGCTGGTGAACAGCAGCGCCGCTTCCTTGCCGTGCAGGTCGGCCAGTTCGCCTTCCAGATCGACATGATAGTGCGTGTTGCCGCCGATGTTGCGCGTCCCGCCCGAGCCTGCGCCGACGTCGTGGAGCGCTTCCTCCATCGCGGCGATGACCTTGGGGTGCTGGCCCATCGCCAGATAGTCGTTGGAGCACCAGACGGTGATCGGCTTCGGCCCGTTATGCCCGGCAAAACACCGCGCATTGGGAAACATGCCCTTGTTGCGCAGGATGTCGATGAAGACGCGGTAACGTCCCTCGGCGTGCAGGCGGTCGATCGCCTGGGTGAAGACGCGGGAATAATCCACGCGCACGTCCGTGCCTTCGATGCTCATGGGGTGCGAATGTAGGCGCAAGCCGCGCATGAATCGAGTCGGGAACTGCGCTTACTGTGATCGATCATGGTGGACATATTGTCCCAAGGATCGATCGGTTCCTGATGCGGGTGGTTCGCAAGGGCCAACCTTGCACTTGTCCTCCCACCTCCGTTCAGGCTGAGCGAAGTCGAAGCCCACGGGAAACGCCTAGCCCCACCCGCATCCCGTGCACTTCGACTTCGCTCAGTGCGAACGGAGGTTGGGGCTTACAGCGCCTCGATCCGCGCAAAACCCCGCGCCGCCAGGCCGGGGGCGAGTGCCTGCTCCCGCTCGCCGAGTCGCGTGAATACGGCCACGCCCTCGCCCGGATGGGTGGGCCAGTCCTGTCCCTCCGTCAAAAACGCGATTCGCCGTGCGATCCCCGGCCCGCCATCGACAAAGGCCACCGGCCGGGGCGCCGCCGCCGCCAGCTCCGCCTCGACCAGCGGGAAATGGGTGCAGGCATTGACGATCACGTCGATCGACTCGCCGCCCTTCTGCCCGAACAGACCGTCCAGCACCGCCGCGAAGGATTCGGGCGCCAGCATCTCGCCGCGCAACTTCGCCTCGGCCAGCTCGACCAGTTCGGCCGAGCCGTGCCGGATCACCCGGCAATCCCCGGCGAACTTCGCCGCCAGATCATCGACATAGGCCTGGCGCACCGTCGCCCGCGTACCCAGCACGCCGATCGTCCGCGTCCGGCTCATCGCCGCCGCCGGCTTGATCGCGGGCACCGTGCCGACCACCGGCAGATCGAGTGCCGCGCGCACCGCAGGCAGCGCGATGGTCGAGGCGGTGTTGCAGGCGATCACGATCAGCCGCGGCCGATATCGCTCGGCCAGCCGCCCGAGCAAGGCGGGCACACGCCCGGCAATCTCCGCCTCGGTCTTCTCGCCATAGGGAAAGCCCGCACTGTCGGCGACATAGACGAAGGGCGCGATCGGCAGCACGGCGCGCGCAGGCCCCGCGATCGACAGCCCGCCCACCCCGGAATCGAAGAACAATATCGGACGCGCATCGCTCATTCCCGCCTCATAAGCGCCGTGCGCGTGCGAAACCAGAGCCGCACCGGATTGGACAGGCCAACGCGTATGTTCTATGTCTGTCCCGGAGCACAGGGGAAGACTATTGCCGACCGAAATCATCTGGGGGCCGCCGACCTGGGCCTTGCTGATCGGCTATCTGCTGGGGTCGATTCCCTTCGGAATCATCCTGACCCGCGCCGCCGGGGCGGGCGACCTGCGCAGCATCGGATCGGGCAATATCGGCGCGACCAACGTGTTGCGTACCGGCCGCAAGGGGCTGGCCGCCGCGACGCTGATCCTGGACCTGCTAAAGGGTGTCGCCGCCGTCCTGATCGTGCGCCACTGGCTGCCCGGCGAGGAAGTGCTGGCGGCCGCCGCGGCGTTTGTCGGCCACTGCTTCCCGATCTGGCTGAAGTTTCGCGGCGGCAAGGGCGTCGCCACGTTGATGGGCGTCGTCACCGCGCTCCACTGGCCGCTGGGGCTGGTCTATGCGGTGGTCTGGCTGGGGCTGCTGGCGACGATCCGCATCTCGGCGGTGGCGGGCATGGTGGCGGCGGTCAGCGCGCCGCTGGCGGCGGCGGTGCTGGGCCGGTTCGACCTGGTGCTGCTGCTGATTGCGCTGGCGCTGATCATCATCTGGAAGCACGGCTCGAACATCGAGCGGCTGCTGGCCGGGACCGAACCCCGTATCGGCAAGAAGCGTGACTGACGCCCGGTTCGCGCAGCTCCGGCTGCTGCGGACGCATGGCATCGGCCCTGTTACCTGGCGGCAGTTGATGGCGCGCTTCGGCGAGGCCGAGGCCGCGCTCGACGGGCTGTCCCAGCTTGCCCGGCGCGGCGGCGGCGAAGCTCCCAAGCCCGCCGATCCGGCGCTGATCGCCCGCGAGATCGAGACGGTTGCGCGGCTGGGCGCGCGTCATGTCCTGCTGGGTGAGGCCGATTACCCCGCGCTGCTCGCCGAACTCGACACTGCACCGCCCGCGCTGATCGTGCGCGGCGACATCGCCCTGGCCCGGCGCGGCGGCGTGGCGCTGGTCGGTGCGCGCAACGCCTCGGCCGCGTCGTGCCGCTTCGCGCGCGGACTGGCGCAGGATCTGGCGGCGCAGCGCGTGCCCGTCACCTCGGGACTGGCGCGCGGCATCGACACGGCGGCGCATATCGGCGCGCTCGACGGCGGGACGATCGGCGTCATCGCCAGCGGCATCGACATCGCCTTCCCGCCCGAAAATGCGCGGTTGCAGGAGGAAGTCGCGACCCGCGGCGTGCTGATCGCCGAACAGCCGCCGGGGACGCAGCCGCTCGCCCGCCACTTCCCCTCACGCAACCGGATCATCGCAGGGCTGGCGCAAGGAACGGTGGTGGTCGAGGCCGCGCCGCGCTCCGGCTCGCTCATCACCGCACGGCTGGCGGGCGAGGCGGGGCGCGAGGTGATGGCGGTCCCCGGACACCCCGCCGACCCGCGAGCGCAAGGGTGCAACATGCTGATCCGCGAGGGCGCGACGCTGATCCAGTCGGCGGCCGATATTCTCGAACAGATCCGCCCGATCGACGCCCGCATGGTCCGCGCGCCCGAAAGCCGCTACACGCCCCCGCCGCCGCACGAGGCGAGCGACGCCGACCGTGCGCGCGTGACCGACCTGCTCGGCCCGGTGGCGGTGACGGTGGACGAACTCATCCGCCAAAGCGGACGCCCACCCGCCATCGTCCAGACGATCCTGCTGGAGCTGGAACTCGCCGGACGGCTTGAGCGCCATGCGGGCGGCCGGGTGGCGCTGGCATGAGGTTGGGACGTGGCCTTCGACGTCGCTCAGGCTGAACGGGCGGTAGGAATGGGTTCGCGCAGAGGCCCAGAGGACGCAGAGGTGTTTCACAGGGGGGCAGCACCGGTTTTCTCCTCGTGGAGGTTACGGTGCCGCATTCACGGCAATCCAGACATCTTTGCGTCCTCCGCGCCTCCGCGCGAACACATCTTCTTCGCGTCCTCGCGTCTTCGCGTGAACCCAACTCCCCATCACCCGTTCAGCCTGAGCGCAGTCGAAGGCCACGCCTCGACACCCGCCACACCCGAACCAACCCCGCTTGACGGCCCCCCGCCCCCTCCCCATCCTCGCGTACACACGTAAGGGACGTAGTTTTACCACTCATGCAGCTTGTCATCGTCGAATCGCCCGCCAAGGCGAAGACCATCGAGAAATATCTGGGTTCGGACTATCGCGTCCTGGCAAGCTATGGTCACGTCCGCGACCTGCCGCCCAAGGACGGATCGGTCGACCCCGACCAGAATTTCGCGATGGAGTGGGAAAATTACGCGGACAAGGCGCGCCAGCTGAAGGCGATCGCCGACGAGGCCAAGAAGGCCGACCGACTGATCCTCGCCACCGACCCCGATCGCGAGGGCGAGGCGATTTCGTGGCACGTGCAGGAGGTTCTGAAGAACCGCAAGGCGCTGCCCGACAAGGTGGAGCGGGTCACGTTCAACGCGATCACCAAGCCCGCCATCCTGCATGCGATGCAGAATCCGCGCGAGCTGGATACCGATCTGATCGACGCGTACCGCGCGCGCCGCGCGCTCGACTATCTGGTGGGCTTCACCCTGTCGCCGGTGCTGTGGCGCAAGCTGCCCGGTGCCAAGTCGGCGGGCCGCGTCCAGTCGGTCGCGCTGCGCCTGATCGTCAGCCGCGAGCGCGAGATCGAGGCGTTCCGCCCGCAGGAATATTGGTCGGTCACCGCCGATATGGAGCAGGACGGCACGCCGTTCGTGGCGCGTCTGGTCCAGTGGGAGGGCAAGAAGCTCGACCGCCTGTCGATCGGCAATGAGGGCGACGCCACCCGTGCCAAGGCCGATGTCGAGGCGGGCCGTTTCCAGATCCAGTCGGTCGAGACCAAGCCCGCGACGCGCAACCCGCCGCCGCCCTTCACCACCTCGACCCTGCAACAAGAAGCCGCGCGCAAGCTGGGCTTCTCGGCCGATCACACGATGCGGATCGCGCAGCAGCTCTATGAGGACGGCGCGATCACCTACATGCGTACGGACGGCGTCCAGATGGACGGATCGGCCATCTCGGCGGCGCGCAAGGCCGTGGCCGACCGCTATGACGGTTCTTACGTCCCCGACAAGCCGCGCATGTACCAGTCCAAGGCCAAGAACGCGCAGGAAGCGCACGAGGCGATCCGGCCGACCGACTTCTCCCGCGACCGGGCGGGTTCGGGCGATCATGGCCGCCTCTACGACCTGATCTGGAAGCGCGCGCTGGCGTCGCAAATGGCCTCGGCGCGGATGGAGCGGACCACCATCGACATGGCCGACGGCACCGGCCGCCATGTCCTGCGCGCGACCGGACAGGTCGTGCTCTTCCCAGGCTATCTGGCGCTCTATGAAGAAGGCCAGGACGACAGCCAGGACGAAGAGGCCCGCCGCCTCCCCCGCCTGCGCGAGGGCGATGCGCCTGCCAAGAAGGAGGTGAAGGCCGAGCAGCACTTCACCCAGCCGCCGCCGCGCTTCTCCGAGGCATCGCTGGTCAAGCGGATGGAGGAACTCGGCATCGGGCGTCCGTCCACCTATGCGTCGATCATCAAGACGCTGAAGGACCGCGCCTATGTCCGCGTCGAGAAAAACCGCTTCTTCGCCGAGGAGAGCGGGCGTCTGGTGACGGCGTTCCTGGAGCGCTTCTTCGAGAAATATGTCGGCTACGACTATACCGCCGAGCTGGAAGAGGAGCTGGACGATGTGTCCGGTGGCCGCGCCCAGTGGCAGGCCGTGCTCGATGCCTTCTGGCGCGACTTCAAGCCGCGCACCTCGGAAGTGATGGAGCAACAGCCCTCGGCGATCACCGCCGAACTGGACCAGTTCCTGGCGCCTTACCTGTTCCCCGAAAAGGCGGACGGGTCGGACCCGCGCCTCTGCCCGAACTGCGGCGAGGGCAAGCTGGCGCTGCGCGGCGGCCGGTTCGGCGCGTTCATCGCATGCTCCAACTACCCCGAGTGCAAATATACCCGTCGATTCGCGCAAGGCGGCGAGGGCGCGGGCGAGGATAGCGGCCCCGAGACTTTAGGCCAGGACCCGGAGACCGGCCTTCCGGTCGAGCGCAAGTCGGGGCGGTTCGGCCCCTATATCCAGCTGGGCGAGGGCAAGGACGCCAAGCGCGCCTCGATCCCCAAGGATGTCGATCTCGACCTGGAATGGGCGCTGAAACTGCTCAGCCTGCCGCGCACCATCGGCAATCATCCGGAAACGGGCGAGCCGATCACCGCCTCGATCGGACGCTATGGTCCCTATCTGGCGCATGGCGGAAAATATGCGCGCCTGACCTCGACCGCCGATGTGTTCGAGACGGGCATGAACGCCGCCGTGGTCAAGCTGGCCGAGGCGGCAGCAGGTGGCGGGCGCGCCGCGCGCGGCACCGCGTCGCGCGAACCGCTCAAGGTGCTGGGCAAGCATCCGCGCACCGAGGCGGAGATCAAGCTGATGGAGGGGCGCTATGGCCCTTACGTCACCGATGGCGAGACGAATGCGACCATCCCCAAGACGGTCGACAAGGACCAGCTGACGCTGGAGGAAGCCGTGCAACTGATCGACGCGCGGGCGGCGGCCGCTCCGGCGCGCAAGAAACCGGCGAAGAAGGCCGCAGCCAAGAAGGCACCCGCCAAGGCGGCGGCGGACAAGAAGACGGCGGAAAAGAAAGCGCCAGCCAAAAAGGCTCCGGCCAAGAAAGCTGTGGCGAAGAAGACGAGCGAAGCCTGAGTCGAACCTGATCCCGTGAGCTGATCCCGGCCCGCCCCGTTCGGGCGGATCAGCGCGCGGCGGTCGGCGGGGTCAGCCCGCATCTACCATCGCTTCCCGACTTCAACATAAAGTGGCGACACACCGAAGGCGCCCGGCCTCCGATCACTCTCGCCGTGCTCAAGATCTGCTCCGCTCCGCCAAAGGCAAGAGCTTGTCGAAACCACGACGCGCAAGCAGTCCAAAGCCCAATCCGATGATTCCAGCCAGCGATCGGCCATGGGAATCATCGGCCACCATCCCGTGCGGCAAATTGGCGTAGCGTTCGAGCATGATCGTCACGGACAGGCCGATGGCTATGGCTACCCCCAGGTGAACGACAAGACGCCAAAAGCTGATCGTCACCGTGCCGTCATTCACACCCTTTTGCTTTACGCTTCGACACCGTCCATCGTCACGACCACCAATGGTCGTGCCATCTTAACGTGACGTCAGGCCGCGCGCATCTGCGGCATGTTGCCGTGGAGGAAAGCGCGGGCCTGACGCTGCGCTTCGGCGATCTCGCGCGCGGTCATGTCGCTGGCCACTTCGGCCCGCGCGATCTGTGCGGGCAGGAAGCCCGCGACCGCCGCCAGGTTGAACCACTTATGCGCCTCGACCAGGTTCAGGCGCTTGCCCGCGGACCCGGTCGAATAGGCGACCCCCAGGTCGTACATCGTCGCACCATCGTCGGTCGCCACCTGGTCGGCGAACCGGCTTTCCATCAGGAACTGTGCGGATTTGCTGCTATTGGCCATATCCTGCCCCTCTGTTCGGACGCCTCTGCGTCCGACTCTGGGTCTATGGCCATAACGGTCACAAATTGGTTAACTCATGACGGGTCGGTGACAGCGATATTATCGATCAGTCTGGTCGATCCCATGCGTGCGGCGGCCACCAGACGGCGCGGGCGTTCGACGGTGCAATCGAGTGAAAGTGTTACCGCGTCGACCAGCTCGACATAATCGACCTCGAACCCGGCGGCGGTCAGGGTCGCGCGGGCATCGGCCAAAACGGTCGCTGTTTCCTCGCCCCGCCCGATCGCGCGCGCCGCAACGCCCAGCGCGCGCGGCAGCGCGACCGCCTTGGCCCGCTGTTCCTCGTCGAGATAGATGTTGCGCGACGACAGGGCCAGGCCGTCATCGTCGCGCTGGGTGGGTACGCCGACCACGTCGATGGGGAAGTCGAGATCGGTGACCATGCGCCGGATCACCGCCAGCTGCTGGAAATCCTTCTCGCCGAAATACGCCGCATCGGGGCCGACCTGGTTGAACAGCTTGGCGACGACGGTGGCGACGCCGTCAAAATGGCCGGGGCGCGATGCCCCCTCCAGCCCTTCGCTGACGCCATCGACACGGATCGAGGTCGCATGGCCATCCGGATACATCACCTCGACGCCCGGCATCCACAGCAGGTCGCAGCCCGCCTCGGTCAGCATCCGGATGTCGGATTGCTCGCGCCGGGGATAGCGGCCCAGATCCTCGCCCGCGCCGAACTGCTTCGGGTTGACGAAGATCGACGCCACGACCTTGGTGCCCGGCCGCTTCGCCGCTTCGACGAGCGCGATATGCCCGGCATGGAGCGCGCCCATGGTCGGCACCAGCGCCACGCGCGCACCCTCGGCACGCAAAGCGGCGAGCGCCTCGACCAAGGCTTCGCGATCCCGAATGACTTGCACTGATTTTACCCCTCGTTCCCCACGCCGAGGGCTTCTATGTAGGGTGGCAACGGGGATCAATAAGGAAGCGACGAGTTGCCGGAACGGCTATCTTCAACGCACGTCATCGTCTTTGCCAATGAAAAAGGTGGCACGGGCAAATCGACGACGGCGGTTCATGTGGCGATCGCGCTGGCCGCCAAGGGCGCACGCGTGGCGTGCCTCGATCTGGATCATCGCCAGCGGACGGTGGGCCGCTATCTCGACAACCGGGCCGACACGATCAAGCGCACCGGGCACAAGCTGCCCATGCCGGTCCATGCGACTCATACCAGCCAGACCGAGGAGGGATTCGAGGAGCTGTGGTTCGGCCTGTCGCAGGATGCCGACTTCCTGATCGTCGACACGCCGGGCCGCGACGACCATTTCGCGCGGACGGCGGCGGCCTTGTCCAACACGCTGGTCACGCCGATGAACGACAGCTTTGTCGACTTCGACCTGATCGGACAGGTGGACCCGGAGACGTTCCAGGTGACTCGTCCCAGCTTCTATTCGGAACTGATCTGGGACGCGCGCAAGCAGCGGGCGCGGGCCGACGGCACCACCATCGATTGGGTCGTCTTGCGCAACCGGCTTCAGCATATCGAGGCGCGCAACATGCGCCGGGTGTCGGATGCCTTGGGCGATCTGTCGCGCCGGGTCGGCTTCCGGGTCATTCCGGGCCTTGGCGAGCGCGTCATCTATCGCGAGATGTTCCCCAACGGCCTGACCATGATCGACGCCAAGGAGTTCGGCGCGATGGGGCTGGGCCATGTCGCCGCGCGGCAGGAACTGCGCGAGATGATGGCCGCGCTGCAACTGCCCGAAGGGGGTGCGGACGCGGGAGCCGAAACGGTCGCGGCGGGCGCGAACGAGACAGACGCCGCCGCATGAAATGGCTGATCGCGCTGGCGGTCATCTGGCTGGTGTGGCGCTACATGCTACGTCCGGCCAGGCCGAAACCCGCGCCCCGGCTGCCACGGGACGAGGCGGACGCGCTGGCGATCCTCGACCTGCCGCCGGGCGCGGACGTCGAGGCGATTCGCCAGGCGCATCGCCGCCTGATCGGGCAGGTTCATCCCGATCGCGGCGGCTCGGCCGACCTGACGCGGCGGGTGAACGCCGCGCGCGACCTGTTGCTGGCGCGCCGTGATGCCTGATCCCGGGGCTGAGCGGGCGGCCAAAATCCACCCCAGCGTCTGCCGCGAATATGACGTGCGCGGCACGGTGCCCGAGACACTGGACGAAGGCGCGGCCTATGCCGTCGGGCGCGGCTTTGCGACGCGCGTGCGGCGCGCGGGCGGCACCCGCGTCGTGGTCGGGCGCGACGGGCGGCTCAGCTCGCCGATGCTGGAGGCCGCGCTGGTCGAGGGGCTGACCGACAGCGGCGTGGACGTCGTGCGCATCGGCCTCGGCCCCACGCCGATGGTCTATTTCGCCGAAGCGACCTTAGGGGTGGACGGCGCCGTACAGGTAACGGGCAGCCACAATCCCCGCGACGACAATGGCTTCAAGATGGTGCTGCGCCATCGCCCCTTTTTCGGTGAGGATGTCCAGGATCTGGCGCGCATGGCGGCGGCGCGCGACTGGACCGAGGGCGCTGGGACGGTCGAACAGGTCGACGTCCTCGACGCCTATGTCGACAGGCTGCTGGCCGGTTATACGGGCGGCGAGTACCGGATCGGCTGGGACTGCGGTTCGGGCGCGTCCGGCCCCGTCATCGAAAAGCTGGTCCAGCGCCTGCCGGGTGAGCATCATACGCTGTTCACCGATGTGGATGGTCATTTCCCGCATCATCACCCCGATCCGACGGTCGAGGCCAATCTAGACGCGCTGAAGCGACTGGTGGCGGAGAGACGGCTCGATTTCGGATTCGCTTTCGATGGCGACGGCGACCGGATCGGTGCGATCGACGGACAGGGCCGGGTGATCTGGGGCGACCAGATATTGATGCTGCTGGCGGGGCCTGCGCTGGCCGAGCATCCGGGCGCACCGATCGTGGCGGACGTGAAGGCCAGCCAGGCGCTGTTCGACCATATCGAAGGCCTGGGCGGACGGCCGGTGATGTGGAAGACCGGGCACAGCCTGATGAAGACCAAGATGGCCGAGACGGGGGCACCGCTGGGCGGCGAGATGTCGGGCCATCTGTTCTTCGCGGGCGAATGGTATGGCTTCGACGATGCCCATTATGCCGCGATTCGTCTGATCCGCAGCGTGCATCTGGCGGGCCGCTCGATGACCGAGCTGCGCGGCGCGATGCCCGCGATGGTCGATATTCCCGAGACGCGGATCACGGTGGCGGAGGCAGACAAGTTCGCCATCGTTGCCCGCGTGGCGGCGGCGCTGGCCCGCGACGGGGCGGAGGTGAACGACACCGATGGCGTCCGGGTGCGGACGGCGGATGGCTGGTGGTTGCTGCGCGCGTCGAACACCCAGGCCGCGCTGACCGTGCGCGCCGAAGCCTGGGATAGCACCGGACTGGAGCGGGTATTGGCGGAACTGGACCGCTATCTGGCGGCCGAAGGAGTGCGGCGGTAGCGTCGGGCGTGGCCTTCGACTTCGCTCAGGCTGAACGGGGGTTGGGGTATTTGGCCGCTATTCCTTCGCGCCGTTCAGCCTGAGCGAAGTCGAAGGCCAAGGGAAGCCCCCCACCAAGGACCTCCCCGCCAATCGGTCAAATCTCCCCGATCATCTCCGACAGCACTTCCAGGCACGACACGCCCAGCTTCGCCGAACGCGCGCCAGACCAGCCATGGACGCGGTCCGGATTCGGCGCATGGTCCTTGAACGGCATCTCCAACGTCACCGACACCGCACCGAATCGCTCGGCGAGCTGGTTGGTCGACATGGAGAGATTGGCGTTGCCCGCGCTCGACTTCTCATAGCCCATCTGGGTTTGGAAATCGGGCGTGTGTGCGGCGAGGCGGCGGCCGAATGCGTAGAATTTGGCGCCGTGTTCCTCGGTCCAGCTGGGAATGCCCTCGAACCCGGCGATGAAGTTCGCCGGAATCGCCTCGTCGCCATGCGCGTCGATCGCGAAGTCGACGCCGGTCTGGTCCATGCGATTGCGCACGCACAGCACTTCGGGGCTGCGCTCGGGCGTCGGCTCATGCCATTCGCGGTTGAGGTTCACCCCCGCCGCATTGGTGCGCAGATGTCCGCGCCGCGTGCCATCGGGGTTCATATTGGGCACGACATGGACCGTCGCCGCCGCCAGCAGCGGCTTGGCCGCCGGGCTGGTCAGCCAGTCGAGCGCGCCCTCCATCCACCATTCGGCCATCGATTCGCCCGGATGCTGGCGTGCATAGAGCCACACCTGCTTGGGGCCGGAGCCAAGGCGCAGATAGTCGATCGGCTGGCCATCCAGCGTCTGGCCGATCTCTTCGTGATGGACACCCTTTGCCGCGATTCGTGCGATCAGGTCGCTGTGCCGCTCCATCGTGTACGGCTCGAAATAGGCGAACCAGGCGAGGTCCGACTCGCCCGTCCACTGCCATTCCAGCACGCCATCGGCATAGGTGGTCGGCGTCATCCGCCAATCCTGCCGGTCGGTCGAGGCGCGGACGTGATAATTGGTCCAGCCATCGGGAAAGGCCGAATCCGCGCCGTTCAGGATGCGGAAGGTCAGCGTCCGCCCCTTCGCCCCGCCGACCCGGAAATAGAACCATTGGTAGAAGTCGGAATCCTTGTCCTTGACGATTTCCAGGTCGACCCGGTCGCCCTCGATCGCCACGACGCGGATATTGCCGCCGTCGAACGACGCGTTGATGGTCAGCGTCATCGCCTTACTTCACCTCGATCGTGCGGCCTGATTCGCCGGGGAATTTGGTGAACAGCGCATCGGCGAGCTTGGCGGCCTGCGCCTGCGCGTCGAGCTTGGCCAGCGCCTGGACCGGCGCGATGTTTCGCGCGCTGCCTTCCCAGATGGGCGACTGGTCGACGCGACGCTTGATCTGGACCGACAATTCGGTACCGATGATCTCCTGCGGCTGGCTCTTGCCGATCGGGAAGCTCAGCCCCCCGCCCAGCCCCACGCCGCCGCCACGACCGCCGGAGAAGCTGCCGCCCCCCAGACCGATCGAGAAGGGCGAGGGACGCGGCGGACCCAGCCGGTTGGCGCGGGTGAAGTTCACGGTGGCGATGAAGTCGGGCTGCGCATCCCCCTGCGCCAGCGAATAGCCGTTGCGCAGCAGCGCGGTCTCGACCGCGGCGGCATAGGTCTTGAACTCGATGCTGGCCGGGCCGGTGGCCGACAGCGGCTCGACGCGGATGGTCCCGCGCGCGATCGGCTGACCCAGGTGATAGCGGATCACCTCGGTCGGGGGCAGACGCCCGCCCGTGGTGGAACAGGCGGCCAGCGTTCCGGCGGCGGCCGCGAGGATCAGGAGCGAGCGGGCTTTCATGCGTTGAAGACCTTGAGAGATGTTACGGATGGGCAACGCATGACATATGGGGGATGATCCGGCGGCGGAAGAGGGCGCGGCGATCATGACCCATCCGTCATGCCGGAACCTTGACTTGAGTGCCGGTTGCCACTAGGCGGCGACGCTTTCCAGATCACCCTCCAGTTCAAAAGAAGCGAATCGATCATGAAGATCCGCAATTCCCTGAAGTCGCTCAAGGATCGTCACCGGGACAACCGCGTGATCCGCCGTCGCGGCCGCACCTATGTCATCAACAAGACCAACCGTCGTTTCAAGGCGCGCCAGGGCTAATCAGCCCTGATGCCGATCGAATCGAACGTGACGGGCGGACAGCCCGTGACGCGCGCCGATCGGCCGACCGCCGTCATCTTCGACGTCGGTCGTGTGCTCTACGACTGGGATCCCCGGATCCTGTATCGGCGCCTGATCGCGGACGATCGGGCGCTCGATGCATTTGTGCGCGATGTCGTCACCACCGAGTGGCATTTCCAGCATGATGCGGGCCGCGACTTCGCCGACACCTCGGCGGAGCTGATCGCGCTGTACCCGCAACACCGGGAACTGATCGCCGCCTGGGGTCCGCGCTTCGGCGAGAGCATTGGCGATCCCATTGCCGGGATGCACGAACTCGTCGCCGAACTGGACGCGGGCGGCGTGCCCTTGTTCGCGATCACGAACTTCAGCCACGAATTCTGGCCGCCCTTCCGCGCGCGCGAATCGGCGCTGTTCGACCGTTTCCGCGACATCGTGGTGTCGGGCGACGAAAAGCTCGTGAAGCCTGACCCCGCCATCTACCACCTCGCGCTCGCCCGATTCGGGCTGGAGCCGGGGCAGGCGGTGTTCATCGACGACAATCGTGCGAATATCGATGCGGCCGCGGCGCTGGGCATTCATGCGCTGCACTTCACCGACGAGGCGACGGTGCGGCCACAGCTTCGGGCGTTGGGATTGGTGGCTTAGGTCTTAGCGTGGCCTTCGACTTCGCTCAGGCTGAACGGAACTTGATACGAAACCCCGTTCACGCTGAGCGAAGTCGAAGCGCACGGGAATCCCTCACCGCTCCAGCGACGCCAGCTGCGCCTGATTCGCCTGGCTCGCCTGGCTCGCCTCGGTCTCCAACAGCATCGGATCGAAATGATCCCCGACCATCTGGTCGGTGACGATCACATTCGTCCCCACCGAGGTTATCGAAAACAGCTTCTTGGCGAAGGCCGCAGGAAGCCGGATGCAACCATGCGAATCGGGGAAACCCGGATTGTTGCCCGCATGAAGCGCCACGCCGTCCCAGGTCAGCCGCTGCATGAACGGCATGGGGGCCGAATTATACAGGTTGCTGCGATGCATCTCGCGCTTCTGCAGGATCGGGAAGACGCCGACGGGGGTGTCCTTGCCGTCCTTGCCGGTCGACACCGACGCCGCCGCAACCATCATGTCGCCGCGATAAACATAGGCGCGCTGCATCGGCAGGCTGATGACCACCGTCACCGGCAGCGCGATCGGATCGGCCTGCGCCATCGAGGGGTCGGCCCAGACGAATCGGTTGGGGGCAAGAGCGGCAGCAGCCTGGGCCACGGTCGCAGTGGCCGGGCCTTCCTCGGCCAGTACCGGCACAGCCAGACCCAGCGTCGTAGCGCCCAGCAAGGCGGCAAAAGCGAAAGCCTTCATATCCCTTTTCCTTGGCGAGTTCACAAAATCTTAAACCCGTCAAGCGACAATTTGTGCCAAGCGAAATTTTTTGCGCTGCGGCGGAACTTTCGCTGAATCGATGGAACCAAGCGATCAACCGATGGGCCGATGGGCAGAAAAATGGCCTGACCTTTGCTACATAGGGTTTGCGGGAATTCTGGGGTTGAAGGACCAAAATGCACGATAATCTGGACGCGGCGCCGGGTCGGCGCGCGCTGTTGAAGAACGCGCTGGTGCTGGCCGGGGCACTGGCGGTTCCGGGGGCTGTGAGCGCTCGGGAAAGGCTGACCTCGGGCGATCTGCGCCCGATGCGCCAGCCACCGATCCCGAGCCGTCCGACCGTTCCGGCGGTGCCGCAGGCGATCCTGGCCTCTTCGCGGGTCGTCCGCCCGGCGCTGCTGCGCCAGGCGATGGCGTCGCTGCAGAAGCATGGTTCGCAGGTTCGCCAGCGTGACCGGATGGCGATCGTCGATTTCGCGGTCGGCTCGTCCGAACCGCGCCTCCATCTGGTCGATCTGATCAGCGGCAAGAGCCAATCGCTGCTCGTCTCGCACGGCAGCGGATCGGACCCGTCGCACAGCGGCTATGTCCAGCGCTTTTCCAACGCGTTCAATTCGAACGCCAGCAGCGAGGGCGCCTTCCTGACCGACAATTATTATGTCGGCAAGCATGGCCGGTCGCAGCGTCTGGTCGGGCTGGACCCCACCAACGACAATGCGCTGGGCCGCGCGATCGTGATCCACTCGGCCTGGTATGCCAATCGCGACATGATCCGCAGCCACGGGATGCTGGGGCGCAGCCAGGGTTGCTTCGCGGTCGGCGAGAACGAACTGGACCGCGTGTTCGCCAATCTCGGCCCCGGCCGGATGATCTACGCCGCGAAGGTGTGAATCCCCATTCCTCCCCGGCACGGGGAGGTGGCAGGCCGCAGGCCTGACGGAGGGGGATCGCCACAGAAGACATATCTTGCGGCGATCCCCCTCCACCACCGCTTCGCGGTGGTCCCCCTCCCCGATGCGGGGAGGATAAGAATTGCGATCCCCCACCGGGGTGGTTAAGCCCCCGATCCTCATGGTCCAGCCGCTCATCATCGCCGTCCCCAAGGGACGCATCCTGGCCGAGGCGCTGCCGCTGCTCGCCGCCGCCGGCATCCGGCCCGAAGCCGCCTTCACCGACAAGGACAGCCGCGCACTGCGCTTCGCCACCGATGTCCCCGGCATCGAGCTGATCCGCGTCCGCGCCTTCGACGTCGCCACCTTCGTCGCGCATGGCGCGGCGCAGCTGGGGATCGTCGGCTCCGACGTGCTGTCCGAATTCGGCTATTCCGAGCTGTACGCGCCCGTCGACCTGAAGATCGGCCATTGCCGCATCTCGGTCGCCGAGCCGGTCGCAATGGCGGAGAGCGACGATCCGCGCGGGTGGAGCCATGTCCGCGTCGCGACCAAATATCCGCACATCACCAGCCGCCATTTCGCCGCAAGGGGCGTGCAGGCCGAGTGCGTCAAGCTGAACGGCGCGATGGAGCTGGCCCCGACGCTGGGCCTGGCACCGCGCATCGTCGACCTGGTGTCGTCGGGCCGCACGCTCAAGGAAAACGGACTGGTCGAGGTCGAGGTGATCGAGGAGGTCACCTCGCGCCTGGTCGTCAATCGCGCCGCGATGAAGACGCGGGCGCAAGTCGTGCCGCTGGTCGAGGCGTTGCGCCGCGCCGTGGCCGAGAAGGAAGCCGCATGATCCGTCTCGATACACAAGAACCGGGCTTCGCCGCCGCCTTCGACGAGCTGGTCGACGCTCGCCGCGAAAGCGATGCCGATGTCGCGCGCGACGTGCAGGTGATCCTGCGCGCGGTGCGCGACGATGGCGAGGCGGCGGTGGCGGCCTTCACCAGGCAGTTCGACGGACATGACCTGGCCGAAACCGGCTGGCGAATCGAACCGGCGGACTGCCGAGCGGCCTATGAGGCGCTGGAGCCCGAACTGCGCGCCGCGCTCGATCTCGCCGCCGCACGCATCCGCGCCTATCATGAAAAGCAGAAGCCGACCGACACCGACTATGTCGATGCGCAGGGCGTCCGGCTGGGCGCGCGCTGGACGGCGGTGGATGCGGCGGGAATCTACGTCCCCGGCGGTCGCGCGGCCTATCCCTCCTCGCTGTTGATGAACGCGATCCCCGCCAAGGTGGCGGGGGTCGAGCGGCTGGTCATGGTCACCCCGACGCCCAAGGGTGAGATCAACCATCTGGTCCTCGCAGCCGCGCATCTGGCGGGGGTGGACGAGGTATGGCGGGTTGGCGGCGCACAGGCCGTGGGCGCGCTGGCTTACGGCGCAGGGAGAATCCAGCGGGTCGATGTCGTCACCGGCCCCGGCAATGCCTGGGTCGCGGAGGCCAAGCGCCAGGTCTACGGCATGGTCGGCATCGACATGGTCGCGGGTCCGTCCGAGATCGTCGTGGTCGCCGACGGCCGGAACGATCCCGACTGGATCGCCGCCGACCTGCTGAGCCAGGCCGAGCACGACACGGTCACCCAGTCGATCCTGTTCACCGACGATGCCGACTTCGCCATGCGAGTCGCCGAGGCCGTCGACCGCCAGATTCCCGAACTGGCCACCGCCAGCGTCGCGCGCACCGCATGGGATGCAAACGGCGCGATCATCGTGGTCGATTCGCTGGAAGCGGCGATGCCGCTGGTCGACCGGCTCGCGCCCGAGCATCTGGAACTGGCAGTGGACGATCCGCAGGGCCTGTTCGACCGGCTGCGTCATGCCGGATCGGTGTTCCTGGGTCGCCACACGCCGGAAGCCATTGGCGATTATGTCGCGGGGCCGAACCACGTCCTGCCGACCGGCCGCCGCGCACGCTTCGCCAGCGGGTTGTCGGTGCTCGACTTCATGAAGCGGACGAGCTTCCTGGGCCTGACCGAAACGGCGCTGAACGAACTCGGCCCCGCCACGGTGGCGCTGGCCCATGCCGAGGGGTTGCCCGCCCATGCCAAGTCGGTGGCGTTGCGGTTGCGGCTCAACCGATAATCGTCACGCCCGCCGCGCCGGAGCATCGCGAACGATGGCTGGTGTTGCGGGCGGCGCTCTGGGGGGATGAAGCAGGCGAACCGCCCGGCGGCGATGGCAATTTCGTCGCGCTCGTGGATGACCGGGTGATCGGCTTTGCCGAGGCGGCGGTCCGGCATGATTATGTGAATGGCTGCGACACGTCGCCGGTGCTGTTTCTGGAGGGCTTGTTCGTCGATCCCGACCATCGGCGGCGGGGCGCTGGTCGCGGCGGTGGCGGACTGGGGTCGGGCGCAGGGATGTTCGGAGTTCGCCTCCGATGCCGAGCTGGAAAATGTCGACAGCCATGCGATGCACCGGGCACTGGGATTCGTCGAGACCGAGCGTGTGGTGTATTTTCGTTGGGAATTGTGACGTCTGGCATCCCTTGGCCTTCGACTTCGCTCAGGCTGAACGGGTTTTGGTATCCCGCCCAGTTTCCCAACCGCCGTTCAGCCTGAGCGAAGTCGAAGGCCACTCCCCACCCCTCTGTCCCGAAACCCGTCCCAAAACACGTGACGGATTGACGACAGCCCGGTAAAGGCCCGCCAATGACTCGTCCTCCCGCCCGTACCCAGGCGCGCGCCGCTGCGCGCCTTGCCGCCGTTCAGGCGCTTTATCAGCATGACATGGAACAGACCCCGCTGGCGGCGCTGCTCCACGAATTCCACAATCACCGCATCGGCGCGACCATCGAGGATGTCGAATATGCCGATGCCGATATCGATTTCTTCGACGATGTCGTGAAGGGCGTGCAGGCGCGCCTGGGCGAGATCGATGTGATGATCGAGGGCAAGCTGGCCAAGGGCTGGACGCTGAACCGGCTCGACAAGCCGATGAAGGCGATCCTGCGCGCCGGGACCTATGAGCTGATCGCGCGCCATGACGTGCCGGTCGGCGCGGTCATCAGCGAATATGTCGATGTCGCCCACGCTTTCTACGAGAAGCGCGAATCGGGCTTCGTCAACGGCCTGCTCGACGCGATCGCCAAGGTCGCGCGGGCCTGATCCCGCTCCCGCCCCGATGACCGAGGCGGAGTTCATCGCCGCGTTGCGCCGGATGCCGCTGCATCCCGGTGCGCGCGGACTGGTCGACGACAGCGCGGTGCTGACCGCCGCGCCGCTGGTCGTGACCACCGACACGCTGGTCGAAGGCGTGCATTTCCTGCCCCACGACCCGCCCGCCGATGTCGCGTGGAAGCTGGTCGCGACCAACCTGTCCGACCTCGCCGCCAAGGGCGCGCTGGTCGAAGGGGTGCTGCTCAACTATCCGCTGGGTGATTCCGCCTGGGACCGCGCCTTTCTGGATGGCCTGGGCAGCGCGCTGACGCACTTTCATGCCTCGCTGATCGGCGGCGACACCGTGACGTTGCGGGGGCCGCGCAGCCTGACGCTGACCGCCTTCGGCCGCGATGCCGCCGCCCCTGCCCGTGACGGCGCCAGGGCGGGGGACGGCTTGTGGGTCACCGGCACGATCGGCGATGCCGGTCTGGGGCTGGCGATCGCGCAAGGAGGGCATGGTCCGATCGCGCTGCGCGACGCCTATCGCCGCCCCTGTCCCCGCTTGACCGAGGGCCGCGCACTCGGCCCCGTCGTCCATGCGATGATGGACGTGTCGGACGGTCTGCTGCTCGACGCGGGCCGAATGGCGCGGGCGAGCGGGCTGGCGGTGACGATCGCGCTCGATACGGTCCCGCTGTCGGAAGAGGCGCGGGCGTTCGGCGGCACCGACCGGGCGGCGCGATTGGCCGCTGCGACCGCCGGGGACGATTACGAACTGCTCTTTGCCCTGCCCGCCGGGATCACGCCGCCGGTCGCCGCCACGCGCGTCGGCAGCTTTGCGGCCGGTGACGGCCTGACCCTGACCGATGCGGGCGAATCGATCCCGCTGCCGCCCCGCTGGGGCTATGAGCACCGCGCGGCCAACTGACCCCCCTTTCCTCCTGCCGCCGCGCTGTTAATCTGTATCAGTCCGGCCCCTGGGGAGTGGTGCCGACATGGGGGGGGATCAGGAATGCGTGGGGTAGGCAGGCTGGGCGCGTCGGTGATGGCGCTCGCGTTGATGACGCTGACGGGCATGACGCAGGATGCGGGCCAGACACCATCCGCTTCGCCACCCGCCGCGACGGTCCCACTGCCGGTCGAGGCCTTTGCCGCGCTGCCCGAGTTCGAGGGGCCGGCCCTGTCGCCCGACGGCACCCGCATCGCGGGCAAGCGGGCGCTGAACGGCAAGCAATATCTGATGGTCGCCCCGCTGATCAAAGGCCAGGGCAAGACCGCGCTGGCCGCGCTCAGCGACAAGGTCGACGTCAACTGGTGGCGCTGGGTCAATGACGAATGGCTGGTCGTCGGGCTGGGCAGCCAGGACATGATCCAGGGCGAGGAATATTATGTCACCCGTCTGATCGGCGTCCGCGCCGACATGACGAAGATGGTCAGGATCGACTGGGACAATTCGGGCTTCCGCGCCGACGAGGTGCTGTGGACCGCGCATGACGGCACGCCGCGCCTACTGTTCGCCAAATCGACCGGCATCTATTCCATGTCCGAGGTCTACCCCTCCGTCTATGAAGCGGATGTATCGACCGGGCGGGTCAAGCGGATCGCGAACGGGCAGACCGATGTGTGGGACTGGTATGCCGACGGCCAGGGCCAGTTGCGCATGGGCGTGCGTTACAGCGACGAGACGCGTCAGAAGAGCATCCTCTATCGCCAGTCCAACGCCGAGCCCTTCCGCACCATCGCCCGCGCCAATGGCCGCAAGGACGAATCGGTGCTGGTGCCCAGCGTCTTCCGCGCCGACGGCACCGCGCTGGCGATCGATGACAGCGACGGATATGACGCGCTGTACGAGGTTTCGCTGCCCGACCTGAAGCTGGGCCGCAAGCTCAGCAGCGTCACCGGCTATGATATCGACGGCATCATCAAGACCCCGGCGGGCGACGATATCTCGGCGATCCGCTACACCGACCAATATTATCACGACGCCTGGACCGACCCGCGGATCAAGGAATTGCAGGCAGCGCTCGACAAGTCGGTGGCACCGCGCCGGGCCGAGATCGTGTCCTGGAACACCGCCCGCACCCGCTTCCTGGTGACGGTCAGCAGCCCGTCCTCGGCGGGGGCGCTCTATTATTGGGATACCGCTTACGGCAACATGCAGTTCCTGTCCTGGGCCAATCCCCAGTTGAAGGGACAGAAGCTGTCGCCGGTGCGCACCGTGCGCTACGCCGCGCGCGACGGCACCATGATCGAGGCGATCCTGACCATGCCGCGCGGACGCGGGACCAGGAACCTGCCGCTGATCGTCATGCCGCATGGCGGCCCCTTCGCCCGCGATGCCGAAAGCTGGGACTGGTGGAGCCAGTATCTGGCCGAACTGGGCTATGCGGTGATCCAGCCCAATTATCGCGGTTCCTCGGGCTATGGCACCGCCTTCGCCAAAAAGGGGCAGGGCGAATGGGGCCTGAAGATGCAGGACGATCTGGACGATGCGGTTGCTTGGGCCGCCAAGGAAGGCATCGCCGATCCCAAGCGCGTCTGCATGGTGGGGGCCTCCTATGGCGGTTATGCCGCGATGCGCGCGGCCCAGCGCAACAGCGCGCTCTATCGCTGCGCGGTGTCCTATGCGGGCGTGTCCGACCTTCAGGCGATGAAGCGCTACGACTCGCGATTCCTGTTCGGGAAGACGCGCTCCGACTGGCTGCAGAAACAGGCCCCCGACTATCACGCCGTCTCACCCCGCTTCGGCGCGGCCGACATGGCGATCCCGCTGCTGATCGTACACGGCAAGGAGGACAAGCGCGTGCCGGTCAACCAGTCGCGGATGATGGTCTCCGCGCTGAAGGCGGCAGGCAAGCCGGTGAACTATATCGAGCAGCCGCTGGCCGACCACCACTTCACCCGCGCCGAGGACCGGCTGGAATTCCTGAAGGCGATGGCGGCGTTCCTGGCGAAACATAACCCGGCGTAAAGATCCTCCCCGGCACGGGGAGGGGGACCAGCCGCAGGCTGGTGGAGGGGGGCTTCCACAAAGCGAGTCCATTGCGGATAGCCCCCTCCACCACCGCTTCGCGGCGGCCCCCCTCCCCGTGCCGGGGAGGATTGCAATACCGTATGCCGACCCCATATCCGTAACCGATTCGGCGTGCCTTTCCTTTTCGGCCCATTGCGGCTATGGCGGCGCCTCTTCGACATACCCTATAACACGACGAACCGAGGTATTTTTTGGCCAAGGAAGAACTGCTCGAGATGCGCGGCCGCGTGGTGGAACTCCTCCCCAACGCGATGTTCCGCGTCCAGCTCGAGAATGATCACGAGATCCTGGGGCATACGGCGGGCAAGATGCGCAAGAACCGCATCCGCGTGCTGGTCGGCGACGAAGTGCTCGTCGAGCTGACGCCGTACGACCTGACCAAGGGCCGGATCACCTACCGCTTCAAGTGAGCGACCGGCCTCCCATGCCGCTCGTCCTTGCATCCTCCTCCCCGCGCCGCCGCGATCTGCTGGCGCGGCTGGGAGTCGTGCCCGACCGAGTCGCCTCGCCCGATATCGACGAAGCGCCCCGCCCCGCCGAGCCTCCCCGCGTCTATGCGCTGCGGCTGGCGGTGGAAAAGGCGCAGGCGGTGGAGCGTGCCGATGATGAGATCGTCGTCGCGGGCGACACCACCATCGCGCTCGGCCGTCGCATCCTGCCCCCCGCCGAGACCGAGGACGTCCAGCGCAAGCTGCTGCGCCTGATGTCCGGGCGGCGGCACCATGCGCTGTCCGCCGTGTGCGTGATCGACGCCACCGGCAAGGCGCGCACCCGGCTGGCCGACACCATCGTCGCCTTCAAGCCGCTGTCCGACGACGAGATCGACGCGTACATCGCGTGCGGCGAAGGGCTGGGCAAGGCGGGCGGTTACGCGATTCAGGGCCGTGCCGAAGCCTTTGTCCGTTTCCTGCAAGGCTCGCATTCCGGCGTCATCGGCCTGCCCCTGTTCGAAACCCGCGCCCTGTTGAAGGCCGCCGGGCTGCCGCTTGTCTGAATGGCTCTATGAGGCCGGGATTGGCGAGGCCCGGGCCGCGCTGGTCGAGGATGGTCGCATCATCCAGGCCGCGATCGAGCTTGCGGCCACGCTGACCGTCGGCACCGTGGCCGAGGGGCGGCTGGTCGAGTTGCTCCCCGGCCGACAGGGGCGGGTGACGTTGAACCAGGGCGGCGACGTGCTGCTGTCGCCGGTGCCCAAGGGGATGACGCAAGGCTCGGCGCTGACCGTCATCGTCACGCGCGAGGCGATCCCCGAACGCGGCCGCGCCAAGCTGCCCAAGGCGCAACTCGCCCCCGAAGACGCGCGCCCCGCCCCCGGCCCCGATCTGCGCACGCGAATCGCCGCGACCGGCCTGGCCGTTCGCGAACTCCTGCCGCATCAGCCCGACGATCTGGAAGCGGCGGGCTGGTCCGAACTGCTTGACGAGGCGATGACCGGTGAGATCGGATTCGGCGCGGGCGTGCTGCGCATGACGCCGACCCCGGCGATGACCCTGTTCGACGTCGACGGATCGCCGCCGCACGAACCGCTGTCGATCGCCGCCGCCCGCGCGGTGGCGGACAGCATCCTGCGCCACGGTATCGGCGGGTCGATCGGCATCGACTTTCCCACGCTGGAAGGCAAGGGGCCGCGTCAGGCGGTGGCCGAGGCGCTGGACGCCGCGCTGCCCCTCCCCTTCGAGCGGACGGCGGTCAACGGCTTCGGCTTTCTCCAGATCGTCCGCCCGCGCCCCCGCGCCTCGATCCCGGAGCGGCTGGGCATCGACCCCGTCGGCGCCCGCGCCCGCGCGCTGCTGCGCCAATGGGAGCGCGAGCCGCCAGGCCCTGCGCCGACCTATCGGGTCTCCGGCGCTGTCCATGACCGCCTGATGGCCCATCCGGCCTGGCGCGAGGCGCTGGAGCGCCGCACCGGCCGCCCCCTGTTACTGGAACGCTCATGACCACCTGCCCGATCTGCGACAAACCGACCGCCGCCGAACACGCGCCCTTCTGCTCGCGCGGGTGCAAGGATCGCGACCTTCTGCAATGGCTGGGCGAAGGTTATCGCATCCCGGTCAAAGAAAATGACGAAGAGGGGCTGGACAGCGGCGAAAGCCACCCGTAAAGGCACGCCTCCAATCGCAATCGCGGTGTGGGCCCAAGTAGCTCAGTTGGTAGAGCATGCGACTGAAAATCGCAGTGTCGGTGGTTCGATCCCGCCCTTGGGCACCATTTTTCCTACATTGATGGTGTTTTAACGGTTCGCTGTTTGGCGGACTGTTTTTGCGCGACTGGCGTTGTCCCGTGGCCTTCGACTTCGCTCAGGCGGAACGGGACGTCGGATCAGACCCCTGCTTACTCCCCTCCCGCAGGCGGGAGGGGCCGGGGGAGGGCAAGGTGCCTCGCAGAGCATGGCTTGTGGCCTTGCCCCTCCCCAACCCCTCCCCCTGACGGGAGAGGGGCTTAAATCACGGATAACTCACCGTCTTCGGGATTTCCGGTATTTCGATCCGCTCGGCATCGTCCCCCGGCACCGTCGGAAACTCGCGCGCACGCCAGGCCCGCTTGGCCTCCTCGATCCGCTCGCGGCGGGAGGACACGAAATTCCACCATACATGCCTGGGCGTGGTGAACGCATCGCCGCCGCACAGCATCACCCGGCCGCCCGCTTCGGACCGCAGCGTCGTCGCGATTCCCGGCTTCAGGATATAGAGGCGCTGCGGCTCCAGCGTCATCCCCTCCAGGCTCGCCTCGCCCAGCGCGCAATACACCGCGCGTTCCTCGGCCGCCGCATCGATGGGGATGCTCCCGCCCGGCTCGAGCGCGATGTCGGCATAGATGGTGCCCGCATAGGTCGTGGTCGGCGCGCGCTGTCCCCACAATTCGCCCATGATGACCCGCGCGGTCGCACCCTGCCCTTCGATTTCGGGCAGCGCCTCGGCCGGGACATGCTCGAAGGACGGGTCGATTTCCTCCTGCGCTTCGGGAAGCGCGAGCCAGGTCTGGATGCCCGACAACACCGGGCCTTGCGGCCGCATCTCGCCCGGCGAGCGTTCGGAATGGACGATGCCATGGCCTGCCGTCATCAAATTCACCGCACCCGGTTCGATCACCAGGTCGCTGCCCAGCGAATCGCGGTGGCCGATCGCGCCATCGAACAGATAGGTTACGGCCGCCAGGTTGATATGCGGATGCGGCCGCACGTCGATGCCGGAGCCGGGTTGCAGCTGCGCCGGCCCCATCTGGTCGAAGAAGATGAAGGGGCCGACCATCGTCCGCTCCTTGTTGGGCAGCGTCCGGTGAACCTTGAACCCGCCCAGATCGTGGCTGGAGGGTTGCAGGGTGCGCAGCAGGAAATCGTCAAACATGGCTTTGCTCCGTGGGAGTCGGCTCCGTGGCGTCGAGCAGCGCGATCAGGTCGGCCGGGAAATAGGGTTCGGGGTGCATGGCCAGCTCTTCGCGGGAAAACCAGCGCCAGCTCTGCATCACCCGCTGTTCGAGGGCGGTGTGGCCTGAGCCGTTCACGTCATGCGCGTCGATATCGACGCGGAAATAGCGTTCGTCGGCCTCGACCTCGACACCCTCGATGGTGCGGAACTCGACCTGCCGCCGTGCGACCTGCGGTCCGCAGTCGTGGTCGAGCCCGGTTTCCTCCCGCAACTCGCGGCGCGCGGCGTCCTCATAGCTCTCGCCGGGATCGACCGCACCGCCCGGCGTACACCAGAAGGGCGGACGGTCATCGGGGATGAAGCGGAACATCAGCGTCCGGCCCGCCGCATCGACCAGCAGGATGCGCGCGGCGGGACGGGGTATGCGGATCATTCGGCGTCAAGCTCCGGATAATGGCGGAAGATTCCGTCCTCATTGAACGCCTGCCGCCGGTCGCTGTCCAGATAGGCGGCAATGCCGGGCAAGGTCTCTGCACGGTCGTGCAGGGCGATGAGCGCGGGATAGTCACCCTCGACCGCCGCCATGCGCCTGGGAAACATGTAGCGCAGACCCGCGATCAGCTGGAACAGCGAGGTGTCGACCGGCGACCAGCGCCCGCCCGCCATCCACTCGCGGTCGCCCAGCGCATCCTCGAAATAACCGAGGAATTTGGGAAGCCGCTCCGCGCGGAACTGGGCGGCGGCGCGGGCGGCTTCGGGCTTCTGTTCGTGATAATAGGCGCCGGTGGCGACCGGGTGATGGACGTTGTGCGCCTCGGCCACCATGTCGCTGATCGTCAGTTGCAGCTGGTTCAGCCAGATGCGGTCGCCTGCCGGCGCCAGATCGTGCCGCTCGGTCAGCCAGTGGAGGATGTTCGCGACCTGCGCGATCATCTGCCCCCCTGCCCGCAAATATGGCGGGGCGAAGGGCAGGCGGCCACCTTTCCGCATATCGGCGAGCAAGGCCTCGGCCCCCTCCTCCACGCCCCGGTCGCGATAGGCCAGACCTGCGGCCTCCAGCGCCAGCCGGACGAACTCGCCGCGCCCCGGCAGGCCGGGCCAGTACCACAGGTCATAGGGCATGGAATTATTCTCCGGGCGCCTTCGCGCTGATCGCCAGCGCGTGGATGCGTTCCGACAACAGATCGGCGAGCGCGTGGTTCACCATGCGCTGGCGGGCGACGCGCGACTGGCCGGAGAAAGCGGGCGATTCGACGATGACGCGGAAATGGCTCTCGCCGGTGCCGTCATCGCCCAGATGGCCGCGATGCATCGCGCTTTCGTTGATGACCTCCAGATGCGTGGGGGCCAGCGCCCGGGTCAGGCGGTCGGTGATCTGATCGGCGATGGATGCGGTGGTGATATCGGTCATGGCCCCTATATAGACGGTTTTTCGGGACAAGCGGATAGCCGTGGCGCGTTGGTCGAGCAGCGAAACACCCAAGGACAAACCCCCAAGGGAGAAAACGGGCGCGCGTTTTCACGGCCGGGTCGAGAACACCGGCCGCGGCTGCGATCATGCCGGTTGCGAGGAAGCGGGCGAGTTCCGCGCACCGCCGCCTGAGGGCACGCGAAGCGGCGACGGGCCGGGCCAGTTCCGCTGGTTCTGCCTGGAGCATGTCCGCGCCTTCAACAGCCGCTATAATTTCTTCGACGGCATGAGCGCGGATGAGATTCACCGCGCCCAGCGCCCCTATGCGGGCTGGGAACGCGAGACGCGCGCCTTCGCGCAAGGCGGCACCGATCCGGGGCCGCGCTGGGCCGATTTCTCCGATCCGCTGGACGCCATCGCCGCGCGCTATCGCCGGGAGGCCGCGCCCGAGCGGTCGGACGGCAAGCCGCTGTCGGGGCAGGATCGCGAAAGCCTGAAGGTGCTGGGGCTGGAGGCGAATGCCGATCGGAGTGCGCTGCGGCGGCGCTATAGCGAGTTGGTGCGGCGCTATCATCCCGACCGCAACGGCGGGGATCGCAGCCACGAATCACGACTGCAGAAGGTGATCGCGGCGTATCAGCAGCTGCGCCAGGCGCCGGCGTTCGCCTGAATGCTTATTCCTCCCCTTGCAGGGGAGGAATTTTATTTGCGCGGTCCGACCAGTCCGAATCGCGCGCCCTGCGGGTCGAGCACCGACATCGAATAGTCGCCGCCCGGTATCTCGACCGGCCCATATTCGATCGTCCCGCCCAACTCGGTGACCCGCGCCGCCGCCGCGTCGATATCCTCGACCGCGAAATAGAATCGCCACCCCGGCGTACCGCCCGGCGGGCAGCCCATCAGCGCGCCCAGCATCACCGGGCCATCGGCCAGGAAGCGATATTCCCCCAGCTCGCCCATCGGCATCCCACCCTGATGGCTCCAGCCGAAATGCCGTCCGAAAAAGGCCAGTGCCCGGTCGGGATCGCTGGCGATCCGCTCGTTCCAGACGACATGACCGATCGCAGGGCCGGTGCCATGCTCGACGAAGGCGCGCGACGGCTGGTCGCCGTTCTCGGCCGCCATCAGATAGAAGGGCGCGCCCAGCGGATCGGTGACCAGCGCCATGCGCCCCACCCCGTCCATCGTCCAGGCGGGCATCAGCACCTGTCCGCCATCCTCGACGATGGCCCCCAGCGATTCGTCGACATCGACCACCGGCAGATATCCGAACCAGACCGGCCCGCCCGGCGAACCTTCGGGACGCTGCATCAGGCCCCCGATCGCCTCGCCCTCGGGCGTTGCGAAGATGCGATAGTCGATTCCGTCGATCCCGCTGTCGCCGACCTGCCAGCCGATGACATGGGTGTAGAAATCCTGCGCCGCCACGATGTCGTCGGCCAGCAATTCGTACCAGATGAAATTCGCCATGACCGCGCCCGCCCTTTTGCCTGACAAATCAAACGCTTGCCCCGCCCCGCGACTCGCATGCCGGGGGCCTGAGGATGACCGCGAAACCACCGTCCCGCAATCGCCGGAAGACCCGTTTCGTGCGATCACCGCCATTGAGTAGGGAGCCGCGCTTGGCCTAAGGCGTTGAGCGACGAGACGAGGGCCTGATGACCGATATCCCGAATATGCTTCCCGACAGCCGCGATACGACGATCCTCGACGCACCCGACAAGATGGTGTCGGTGCGCGACCTGTTCGGCATCGACACCGATATGGAGGTTCCGGCCTTCTCGGTATCCGACGAGCGCGTCCCCGATCTCGATCCCGCCTATGTGTTCGATCCCGACACCACGCTGGCGATCCTGGCGGGCTTTGCGCACAATCGCCGCGTGATGGTGCAGGGCTATCACGGCACCGGCAAGTCGAGCCATATCGAACAGGTCGCCGCGCGCCTGAACTGGCCGTGCATCCGCATCAACCTGGACGCGCATATCAGCCGCATCGACCTGATCGGCCGCGACGCCATCGTCCTGAAGGACGGGCAGCAGGTGACGGAATTTCGCGAGGGCCTGCTCCCCTGGGCGCTCCAGACCCCGACCGCGCTCGTGTTCGACGAATATGATGCGGGCCGCCCCGACGTGATGTTCGTGATCCAGCGCGTGCTGGAGACGGAAGGCAAGCTGACCCTGCTCGACCAGAACCGGGTCATCCGCCCCAACAAGTGGTTCCGCCTGTTCGCCACCGCCAACACCGTGGGCCTGGGCGATACCAGCGGGCTGTATCATGGTACGCAGCAGATCAACCAGGGCCAGATGGACCGCTGGAACATCGTGGTCACGCTCAACTATCTGCCCGCCGCGACCGAGGCGCAGATCGTGCTCGCCAAGTCGGGCGAATATGACAAGCCCGACGGCAAGCAGCTGGTCGAGAACATGGTCCGCGTCGCCGACATGACCCGCAAGGGCTTCATAAACGGCGATATCTCGACCGTGATGAGCCCGCGTACGGTCATCACCTGGGCGCAGAACACGCTGATCTTCGGCGATCCGGGCTTTGCCTTCCGGCTGTCGTTCCTCAACAAGTGCGACGAGAACGAGCGCGCACTGGTGGCGGAATATTATCAGCGCGTCTTCGGCAAGGACCTGCCCGAAAGCGTCGTCGGCCGGGCCTGATCCTTGGCGAACGACACCCCTCTCGACCGGTTCAAGGCGGTCCTCGGCGGCACGGCGCGCACCATCGCGCAGGAGCCGGAGGTCGAACTCGCCTTCACCGCCGATGCGCCGACCTCCTCGGGCAAGCATATCCGCGTGCCGATGCCGGGTCGCGCGCTGCCGCCCGAACAGGTGGCCGAGGCGCGCGGCTTTGCCGATGCCTTTGCGCTGCGGCTGAAGCTGCACGACACCGCGCTCCACGCGAAGGCCGCCCCGGTCGAGGCGGTGGCGCGGGCCGTGTACGATGCGGTGGAAACCGCGCGGATCGAGGCGCTGGGCGCGCGCGGCTATGCCGGGATCGGCGACAACCTGGCCCATGCGCTGGACGTACGGTTGCGCTCCGACCCGCTGACGCGAGCGCGCAACCGCGACGAGGTGCCCTTGTCGACCGCGCTGGGGCTCCTCCTGCGTGAGCGGATGACGGGACGGCCTTCGCCGGCCGAGACCGCACCCGCTTTGGCGCTGGTCCGCGACTGGCTGGAGGGGGCGACGAACCTCGACGCGCTGGCGGGCGCGATGGACGACCAGAAGGCGTTCCAGTCGCTGACCGCCAGGATGCTCGCCGATCTCGAACTCGCCGAGCCGCCCGCCGAGCCCGATCAGGCCGATGAAGGCGGCGACGATCAGGAAGGCGAGGACGAACAGCAGCAGGACGAGAGCGAAGAGGATAACGACGAGCAGGGCCAGGGCGAAGGTGAGGTCGAGGCCCGCGCGGAGAAGCGCGATTCCGACAGCGAGGATGGCGAGTCGCAGGAGCAGAGCCAGGACTCGCTCGACGATCTGGACGGCGAACCCGGCGAGGATGGCGACGAAGGCAGCCAGCCGACACGGCCCAACCGACCGCTCAACGATCTGGCGTCGCAATTCGACTATAAGCCCTGGACCACCCAATATGACGAGGTGATCGCGGCGGGCGAGCTGTGCGACGCGGACGAACTGGCGCGGCTTCGCGGCTATCTCGATCAGCAGCTGGCGCATCTGCAATCGGCGGTGTCGAAGCTCGCCAACCGGCTGCAACGTCGGTTGATGGCGCAGCAGTCGCGGTCATGGGACTTCGACCAGGAAGAGGGCATTCTCGACGCCGCGCGGCTGGCGCGGGTGGTCGTGAACCCCGGCCAGTCGCTGTCCTACAAGATCGAGCGCGACACCGATTTCCGCGATACCGTCGTGACGTTGCTGATCGACAATTCCGGTTCGATGCGCGGACGGCCGATCGGCATCGCCGCCATCTCCGCCGACATCCTCGCGCGCACGCTGGAGCGCTGCGGGGTGAAGACCGAGATCCTCGGCTTCACCACCCGCGCCTGGAAGGGCGGGCAGAGCCGCGAGACGTGGCTCGCCGCCGGACGTCCACCGCAGCCGGGGCGGCTGAACGACATTCGCCACATCGTCTACAAGCAGGCGGACGAGCCGTGGCGACGCGCGCGCAACAATCTGGGCCTGATGATGCGCGAGGGGCTGCTCAAGGAAAATATCGACGGCGAAGCGCTGATGTGGGCGCACAGCCGGTTGATCGCGCGGCCCGAGGAGCGGCGTATCCTGATGGTCATCTCCGACGGTGCGCCGGTCGACGATTCCACCCTGTCGGTCAATTCGGGCAGCTATCTGGAACGGCATCTGCGCCAGGTGATCGGCTGGATCGAGAGCAAGAGCCCGGTCGAGCTGATCGCGATCGGCATCGGCCATGACGTGACGCGTTACTATGCCCGCGCAGTGACGATCATGGACGCCGAGCAGCTGGGCGGCACGATCATCGAGCAATTGGCCAGCCTGTTCGACACCGAATGAGCCGGATCGCCGCCCCAGCGGAGGGTTTTGTCGGCCCGGTGAAGCGGTCGATCACCATCGCGGGCCACGCGACCTCGATCAGCCTGGAGCCGGTGTTCTGGGCGGCGCTGGAGGATGCGGCGGTGGCGCACGCCCTGCCGCTGTCGGCGCTGGTCGCGGAGATCGACGCGCTGCGCATCGTCGCGGACGCCCCGCCCAATCTGGCGAGCGCGATCCGGTCGTGGCTGTTCCTGCGACGGTGATTTGGTTCGCGCAGAGGCGCGGAGGGCGCAGAGGCGCGGAGGGCGCAGAGGCGGGAGTGGCCGACAGGGGCGTCCATTTTCTTGAGCCTTTCTTCTCTGCGCCCTCCGCGCCTCCGCGCGAACCAAAAGCCCTCTCCGCTTGCCCACCTCCGTTCAGCCTGAGTGAAGTCGAAGGCCAAGGGATGACCGCTGTCTTTGGGGCGAGGGCCGGGCGTGGGCTTCGACTTCGCTCAGCCTGAACGGAGGGTGGGGAAGGAACGGCATGGCCCTCCCCGATTGACGCCGCTTCACGGCGATCGGCGGGTTAAGCGGAAGAGGGTCACGGCAAGACACGCCATCTCCGCGCCTCCGAGCGAACATCACATTGCCGCCATCCCGCCCCTCCGTTCAGCCTGAGCGAAGTCGAAGGCCAAGGGATGACCGCTGTCCTCGGGGCGAGGGCCGGGCATGGGCTTCGACTTCGCTCAGCCTGAACGGAGGGTGGGGAAGGAACGGCATGGCCCTCTCCGATTGACGCCGCTTCACGGCGATCGGCGGGTTAAGCGGAAGAGGGCCGCGGCAAGACACGCCATCTCCGCGCCTCCGTGCGAACATCACATTGCCGCCATCCCGCCCCTCCGTTCAGCCTGAGCGAAGTCGAAGGCCAAGGGATGACCGCTGCCCTCGGGGCGAGGGCCGGGCATGGGCTTCGACTTCGCTCGGCCTGAACGGAGGGTGGGGATGGAACGGCATGGCCCGACCCGATTGACGCCGCTTCACGGCGATCGGCGGGTTAAGCGGAAGAGGGTCACGGCAAGACACGCCATCTCCGCGCTTCCGCGCGAACATCACATTGCCGCCATCCCGCTCCTCCGTTCAGCCTGAGCGAAGTCGAAGGCCAAGGGATGACCGCTGTCCTCGGGGCGAGGGCCGGGCGTGGGCTTCGACTTCGCTCGGCCTGAACGGAGGGTGGGGAAGAAACGGCATGGCCCTCCCCGATTGACGCCGCCTCTTGGCTATAGCAGGGCGCGCCGTCTGTTTCGGGGTTTGTGTGGCCGGAATTACCCTTCGCGATACGGGAGTGCAGGTCCATCGCTGGCTGGGGCTGGCGGTCGGGCTGATCGCACTTGCCCTGGCCCTGTCCGGCGCGATCCTGGCGAGCGCCCCCATGCTGGAACGGATCGCCGCCCCCGCCCGCTTCCGGGTGAGCGGCGAACAGCGGCAGGCCGCTTCTCTCTATAGCAACGTCGCACATCGCCGCCTGCGCCCCGGCGAGAGGATCGCCGCGCTGTCGCTGGAGCAGGGGTCTTCGCCGGTCGTCGTGACGCTCGACCGCACCGGCGACCGGGCGCAGCGGCTGCTGTTTCTCGACCCGCCGACCGGACAGGTGCTGGCAAGCGGCTGGAAGGATGGCGGTGTCATCGGTGCGGCACGACGGGTGCATGACGGGCTGTTCCTGTCGGGCCTCGGTCGGTGGATCGTCGGGCTCGGTGGGTTCGGCTTGGCGCTGGCCAGCCTGACCGGGCTTTGGGCACAGATGACCCGCAAGCGGCCGAAGGCATCCGCCAAGCGACCGCACAACGAAACGCGGTGGACGATTGTGCATCGCCGCGTCGGGCTATGGTCGGCGATCCCGGTCCTGGCGCTGACCGCGACCGGCCTGGCCGTCGTCCCGACACCGGTCATGACCGCCACCCCCGCCGCACCGCCGGTCTCCCGCGCCGCCCTGCCCGTCGACCGGGTCGTCGCCAGCGCCAGCGGATGGACGCACGGCACGCTGCGCGCCATCGACTGGCCGACCGAGCGCTCCCCCGACTGGACGCTGTATTTCGAGGGTGGCGAACCGGGGGTGGTCAAGGTCGCCGACGACAGCGCCAAGGCGCTCGCCGCGCCCGCTCATGCGGAGCCGGTGATGCTGTCCTGGGTCCGCCGACTGCATGGCGGACAGGGAATGCCCTGGATCTGGTGGCCGCTCGCCGCGCTGACCGGGTTGCTCGCCGCCTGGGTCGCGGCGACCGGGCTGATGGCCTGGGGCCGCCGTCCGAAGGTCAGACGCGCTCGGCGTTGAGCAGGTCGGCCGGGTCCAGGCCCAGCAGCTCGATATGGTCGCGGATGCGCGGCCACTGCACCGACAGGAAGCTCTGCCGCTCCGCGCTGCGCAGCCGGTCGGCGGCGCCCGGCATCACGAACATGCCGACCCCGCGCCGCACCTCGACATAGCCGTCATCCTGAAAGCTCTGATAGGCCTTGGCGACGGTCAGCGGGTTCGCGCCCTGTTCGGCGGCCAGCGCCCGCACCGAGGGAAGCTGGTCCCCCGTGCGATAGGTGCCGTTGAGAATGCCCGCCGCGATCGTGCCGCGCAGGCGGATATAGACCGGGCTGTCGTCGCCGCTAAGAGCTGTCATGCCGAGTTAATACAGCATGGGCGACACCATGTCGAGCCGTTATCCCGATAACGTTTGCAGGACCGTCGCACGCGACGCTCGCTTCATCCTTTCCAGGTCGAGACGATCCGGCCCATGTCGGGGCGCGGCCGCTCGTCGAGCGGACGGCCGGGGGTGCCGATGAAGACGAAGCCGACGATCCGCTCGGGCGCGGCTCCGAACGCATCGCGCACCGCATCCGAAAAGGCGGGCCAGCCGGTCAGCCAGCCCCCGGCATAGCCCATGGCATGGACGGCATGGAGCAGGTTCATGCACGCCGCGCCCGCCGACAATTCCTGTTCCCATAGCGGAATATGGCTTTCGGTACGCGGGCTGGACAGGACGACGACCAGATCGGGGGCCTGATGCGCGAACTGTTCCAGCGCGGCGATCTCGGTCGCGCCCGCCTGCGGTCGTTCGGCGCGGTAGGCGGTGGTGATGACCTCGGCCAGTCTGCCCCGCGCCTCGGCGGGCACGATCACGAAGCGCCACGGGGCCAGCTTGCCATGGTCGGGCGTGCGCGCCGCGATGCCGAGCATCTGCGCCAGCTCGTCCGGCCGGGGGCCGGGCGCGATCAGGTCGCGCGGCTTGCCCGAACGGCGGGTCGTCAGCAGCGTGAGGGGCGTCGAGCGGTCGTTGAAAGCCATGTCGGTCATGGCTTACATCCTTACGTCGTCGCGCATGATATTTACAGTCGCGGCTTTGGCGTTAGGTTACTGAACCATTACGCCCCCGCGTGCGCCCCTGGTCGCGCCGGGGGCGATCCCGATGGAGTAAACGCCGGCATGGCGAGTGCGTATGAGGCCGCTGCACGCGGCAAGACGGTTTTGGGGCACCCCCGAGGCCTGTTCCTGTTGTTCTTCACCGAGATGTGGGAGCGTTTTTCCTTCTATGGAATGCGCGCCATCCTGGTCTTCTATCTGACCAAGCATTTCCTGTTCACCGACGAACCGGCGTTCGGCATCTACGCCGCCTATATGTCGCTGGTATATTTCACCCCGGTGATCGGCGGCTATCTGGCGGATCGCTATCTGGGGGCCAGACGTGCGGTGCTGGCGGGCGGGGTCTTCATCGCCTTTGGCCATTTGCTGATCGCCGCGATGGAAGGGCCGCAGGGCGCACAGGGCGTCTATCTCGAAGGCTTCTACCTCGCGCTGGCCGCGATCGTCATCGGCACCGGCTTCCTCAAGGCCAATATCTCGGTGCTGGTGGGACAGCTTTACGCCCGCGACGACATGCGCCGCGATCCCGCCTTCTCGATCTTCTACATGGGGATCAACGGCGGCGGCGCGCTGGGGCCGATCGTGTGCGGCGTGCTGGGCGAGACGGTGGGCTGGGCCTATGGCTTCGGCGCGGCGGGCGTCGGCATGTTGCTCGGGCTGGTCGCCTTTATCGGCCTGAAGCGCGAACTGCACGGGGCGGGCGAAGCCCCCTCGCTGCCGATCCTGCGCGCGCCGGTCGTGGCGGGTCTGTCGCGCGAGTGGCTCATCTATCTGGGCGGGATCGCCGCGACGCTGGTGACGTGGCAGTTGATCCGACATCAGGATGCGGTCGGCACGCTGTTGATCGTCTTCGGCATCGGCACCGTGGGCTTCATCCTGTGGCGGGCGGTCTTCACCCTGGACAAGGTCGACCGCGACCGCATTCTGGCCGCCCTGTTCCTGATCGCGCTCTGCCCGCTCTTCTGGGCCTTGTTCGAACAGGCGGGTTCCTCGCTCAACGTCTATACCGACCGTTCGGTCGACCGCAGCCTGCTCGGCTGGACGATTCCGGCTTCGGCCTTCCAGTCGGTCAATTCGATCTTCATCATCGCGCTGGCCCCCGTGTTCGCCGCGATCTGGACCTTCCTCGCCAAGCGCGGATGGGAGCCGAGCGCGCCGTTCAAGTTCGGCATCGGCCTGGTCGGCGTGGGTGCCGGCTTCCTGGTGCTGGTGGCGGGCGCGGCCCTCTACGCCGGGGCGCCGACGCCGGTGATCTTCGTCATCCTGGTCTATCTGATCCATACCATGGCGGAGCTGTGCTTCTCGCCGGTCGGCCTGTCGGCGATGACGCGGCTGTCGCTGCCCAGCATGACCGGGCTGATGATGGGCACCTGGTTCCTGGCGACGGCGGCGGGCAACTTCATCGCCGGTCTCATCGCACAGGCGACCGGCGGCGAGGGCGCGGGGCCGGAAAAGGTGCTCGATGTCTATACGCGGATCGGCTGGTTCTCGATCGGGATCGGCGTGGTCGTGCTGGTGGTGTCGCCCTTCATCGCCCGGCTGATGCATCTCGACCGGCTGAAGGCCGAAGCCGCACTGGCCGGAGACAAGGAACTGGCCGAACCGGCAGCGGCAGGCATCGATACGCGGCTGGAGCAGAAGCCGCATTGATGGGCGCGGGGCGGTTGGGGAAACCCGCCCCCCCACCTCCGTTCAGGCTGAGCGAAGTCGAAGCCCACGCCCCGGACCATCAACGGGCGGCATCCCTTGCACTTCGACTTCGCTCAGTGCGAACGGAGGGTGGGATTTGGCCTCAGAGCCGCGTCATCGCCATCGCCTTCTCTCCATAACGCGGCCCTGCGGTGCCGCCACGCGGCGACGCTTCGTCCAGCCTGGCCAGTTCGTCGGCCGACAGCACCAGGTCCGCCGCCTTCATCGAATCCTCCAGCGTCGCGCGCCGCTTGGAGCCGGGGATCGGCACGATGTCGTCGCCTTGCGCCAGCAGCCACGCCAGCGCCACCTGCGCCGCGCTGGCGTCATGTGCGGCGGCGATGGCTTTCACCACCTCGACGACCTTCATATTGCGGTCGAAATTCTCTTCCGAATAGCGCGGATCGTTGCGCCGATAATCGCCCTCGGGCAAATCCTCACGCTTCGTGATCTGCCCGGTCAGGAACCCGCGCCCCAGCGGGCTGTAGGGCACGAAGCCGATGCCCAGTTCGCGCACCACCGGCAGGATATCCGCCTCCACATCGCGCTCCCACAGCGAATATTCGGACTGGACCGCCGCGATCGGATGGACGGCGGCGGCGCGGCGGATCGTCTCGGCGCTCGCCTCGGACAGGCCCAGCCGCCGCACCTTGCCCTGCTCGACCAGCCGCCCCATCGCGCCGATCGTCTCCTCGATGGGGACATTGGGATCGACGCGGTGCTGGTAGAACAGGTCGATCGTCTCGACACCCAGCCGCTGGAGCGAGCCCTCGCAGGCGCGCTGGACATTGGCCGGGGTCGAATCCACGCCGGTCATGCCGTTCTCGTCATAGCGAAAGCCGAACTTGGTCGCGATGACCACCGCGTCGCGCTTGCCGCGAATGGCGCGGCCGACCAATTCCTCATTGACCAGCGGGCCATAGATTTCGGCGGTGTCGAACAGGGTCACGCCCAGTTCGATCGCGCGGTGGATGGTGGCGGTGCTCTCCGCCTCGCTCGCCTCGCCATACATGTTCCGGCCGACACCGGCCATCGGCATACAGCCCAGGCCCAGCGCGGAAACCTCGAATTCGGGGCCGAGAGTGCGATATTTCATGGGCGTTCCTCGTCGATCGTGCCGCTCAAACGGGAAACGGTCGCGGTGGCGGCGAGGTCCATGCTGACATTGCCCAGCGTGCGGAAGATGTCCGGAATCGTCTCCACCGCGATCAACAGCCCCAGGGGCGCGGCGGGCACCCCGAGCGCGACACAGACCGGCGCGATCGAGGCGAAGAAGGTGATCTGCGACGGCAGGCTGGCCGAACCCAGCGAACACAGGATCGCAACGACCACGGCGGCGGTGACCGAAGCCATGCCCGGCACGATCCCGAACCAGTCGGCGATATAAAGCGCCACCGCGACGTTCATCGCGGGCTGGGTGCCGCGAAACATCGCCACCGCCATCGGCAGGACCAGCCCGGCGGTCGCAGGCGCGATGCGCAGCGTCTTCGTCCCCTCGATCATCGCGGGCAGGCTGGCGAGCGAGCTTTGGGTCGAGATGGCGACCGCCTGGGCCGGGGCCAGCGCGCGGGCGAATCGCGACAGCGGCACCCGCGCCGCCAGCACCGCGACGGCATAGGCCATCAGCATCACGATCACCCCGATGCTGGCGATGATCGTGATGTAATGCGCCAGCGCCCCGAACGCCCCGCCCCCCGCCGTCGCGCCGACGACAAAGGCCAGCGCAAAGACGCCCAGCGGCGCCAGCCACAATACCCATCCGATCAGGACCAGCATCGCGTCACGGATCGCGGCGAAGAAGCGCAGCAACAGCCCCCGCCCCTCGCCCTCGATCCGGGTGATCGCAAAGGCGAAGGCCAGCGTGAACAGGATCAGAGACAGCAGCGCATTGTTGGTGGCGGCGGCGAAGATGTTGGTCGGCACGATGCCGGTGACGAACTCGGCGATGGGCGGCGGCGGGGCGACCGGCTCGGCATGGCCCAGCGCCGCCTTCAGCGCGGCGGCCGCCTCGCGCGGGATGGGTAGCAGGTGCAGCAGCCCCGGCGTGACCAGCGCCGCCATGGTCGCGGTCAGCGTGACCAGCGTCAGGAAGGTCGCGATCGCCCGCCCCGCGATCCGCCCCGCCTGCGCCGCCTGCGCGGTCGAGGCGACGCCGGTGATCAGCAGCGTGACGACCAGCGGTATGACGGTCATCTGCAACCCGTTCAGCCACAAGGTCCCGACCGGCCGCGCGACGAACACCGCGCCCGCGGCCATCGAAGGGGCCAGCGTCGCTGCGCCCACGCCGATCAGCAGACCGGCGGCCAGGCAGAGAAGGATCAGGGTCGCGCGCGACATGGACGGTTCTCGCGTATTTGGAGCTTTGGCAAAGGTCGCGCTAAAGGATGCACGAAACCCGATTGTTCCACACCCTCTTAATCCGGCAGGGACCTGGCCGCATGGCAAGAAAATATTTCGGCACCGATGGCATTCGCGGCGCGACCAATGGCGCGGTGATGACGGCCGAGATGGCGATGAAGGTCGGCATGGCGGCGGGCGCCTATTTCCAGCGCGGCGACCATCGCCACCGCGTCGTCATCGGCAAGGATACGCGCCTGTCGGGCTATATGCTCGAATCGGCGCTGGTCGCGGGCTTCACCAGCGTCGGCATGGACGTGGTGATGCTGGGTCCCTTGCCCACACCGGCGGTCGCGATGCTGACCCATTCGATGCGCGCCGATATCGGCGTGATGATCTCGGCCAGCCACAATCCCTTTGCCGACAACGGCATCAAGCTGTTCGGCCCCGACGGCTACAAGCTGTCCGACGAGGCCGAGGAATCGATCGAGGGCCTGATCGAGCAGAATGTGCCGCTGGTCGCCTCGGGCAAGATCGGCCGCGCGCGCCGGGTCGACGACGCCGCCGGGCGCTATATCCACTTCGCCAAGTCGACCTTCCCGCAGGCGCTGCGCCTCGACGGCCTGCGCGTCGTGATCGACTGCGCCAATGGTGCCGCCTACAAGGTCGCGCCCGCCGCCCTGTGGGAACTGGGCGCGGACGTGGTCGCGATCGGCGTGACCCCCAATGGCACCAACATCAATGACGGCGTCGGCTCGACCGCGCCGCAGGCGCTGGCCGAGACGGTGGTGGCCAGCGGCGCGGATATCGGCATCGCGCTGGACGGCGACGCCGACCGCCTCATCATCGTCGACGAAACCGGCGCAGTGGTCGATGGCGACCAGCTGATGGCGATGATCGCGACCAGCTATGCCCGAGAAGGCCGTCTGGCGGGCGGCGGCCTGGTCGCCACGGTCATGTCGAACCTGGGGCTGGAGCGGCATCTTGCCGCCCAGGGGCTGGGCCTTGTCCGCACCAAGGTCGGCGACCGCCATGTGCTCGAAGCCATGCGGACACGCGGATACAATGTCGGCGGCGAACAGTCGGGGCATATCATCCTGTCCGACTATGCCCGCACGGGGGACGGACTGGTCGCCGCGCTTCAGGTCCTCGCCGAACTGAAGCGGTCGGGCGCGCCCGCCAGCGAGGTGCTGCACCGCTTCGATCCGCTGCCGCAGTTGCTCAAGAATGTCCGTTTTGCAGGCGGCAAGCCGCTGGAGCATGAGAAGGTGCAGGGCGTCATCGCCGCCGCCGAGGCCGAACTGGCCGGGCGCGGTCGCCTGGTCATCCGCCCGTCGGGCACCGAACCCGTCATCCGCGTGATGGCCGAGGGCGAGGACAAGCGCCAGGTCGAGACGCTCGTCGACCGCATCTGCGACGTGGTGCGCGAGGTGGCCGCCTGATGCTGGAGATGCGTCCCGATTGCGAGCGCTGCGGCGCGGACCTGCCCCCGAGCCAGGGCGGCGCGTTCATCTGCTCGCTGGAAACCACCTTCTGCGCCGAATGCGCCGACGAACTGGACGAGACCTGCCCAGATTGCGGCGGCGAACTGCTCGACCGGCCGACGCGGATGGGCCGCGTGCTGAAGGCCAATCCCGCCTCCACCCAAGCCCGTTTCCGCGGCTGACCTCGACCCCGCGCGCCCGCTTCTCTATGCGGGCCTGACCATCTTGAAGGAGTTTCCATGCCCCAGCTCGTCCTGATCCGCCACGGCCAGTCCGCCTGGAACCTGGAGAATCGCTTTACCGGCTGGTGGGACGTCGACGTCACCGCGCAAGGCGCGGCGGAAGCCCGCGCGGCGGGCGCGATGATGGCCGAGAAGGGCCTCGACTTCGACCTGACCTTCACCAGCCTCCAGACCCGTGCGATCAAGACGTTGAACCTGGCGCTGGAGACCATGGGCCGCCTCTGGCTGCCGACCGAGAAGCACTGGCGGCTGAACGAGCGTCACTATGGCGGGCTGACCGGCTTGGACAAGGCGGAGACGGCGGCCAAGCATGGCGACGAGCAGGTCAAGGTCTGGCGCCGCAGCTTCGACGTGCCGCCCCCCCCGGCGGAGGCGGGCGGCGAGTTCGACGTGTCGCTTGACCGTCGCTATGCGGGCATCCCGGTGCCTGCGACCGAGAGCCTGAAGGACACCATCGCGCGCGTCCTGCCCTATTGGGACGAGCGTATCGCGCCCGCGCTTCGCGACGGCAACCGCGTGCTGATCTCCGCGCACGGCAACTCGCTGCGCGCCTTGGTCAAGCATCTGTCGAACATCCCGGACGACGAGATCACGGGTCTGGAAATCCCGACCGGCCAACCGATCGTCTATGAACTGGCCGACGATCTGACCCCGACCGACCGTTATTATCTGTCCGAACGCTAAGCGATCGGGAGACCGAGAGCCATCGTATCCAAGACTGTCTTTCGGTCGCTCCTCTTCGCGTCATCGCGGCTTCGCGTGAATCAATTTTGATCTCACGCGGAGACGCGGAGGCGCGGAGAGATCCGGCGCGCGGCGGCGACGCCCTGCCGTCTCCGACACTCCCCTGTTCTACCTGGCCTTCGATAGACCAGCCTTACGGCTGGAGACGCCACCTCCGCGTCTCCGCGCCTCCGCGTGAACCAAAAAACCCACGCGAAAAGGTCCGAACGTATACGGGAGGTTGCCCCCCTCGCCCCGTCCCGCTAGTCAGCCCGCTTCCCCGGAAACGGGGCTCAAGGGGCTAAGGCGGAATTGCGGATATGACGTCGGTCGGGATCATCATGGGGTCCACCTCGGACTGGGAAACCATGCGGCATGCCGCCGAGACGCTCGAGGCGCTGGGCGTACCCCACGAAACCCGTGTCGTCTCCGCGCATCGCACGCCGCAGCGTCTGTACGACTATGCGACCACCGCTGCCGATCGCGGAATCCAGGTCATCATCGCGGGCGCGGGCGGTGCCGCGCATCTGCCAGGCATGGCGGCGTCCATGACGCATCTGCCCGTGCTGGGCGTGCCGGTCGAATCCAAGGCGCTGAAGGGCATGGATAGCCTGCTCTCGATCGTCCAGATGCCGGGCGGCATTCCCGTGGGCACGCTGGCCATCGGCAAGGCGGGCGCGATCAATGCGGGCCTGCTCGCCGCCTCGATCCTGTCGCTGTCGGACGATGCGTTGACCGAGCGTCTGAAGGACTGGCGCCAGCGTCAGACCGACAGCGTCGCCAACGATCCGCAAGGGTAAGCCAATGTTGAAGCCGGGTTCGACGATCGGGATATTGGGTGGCGGCCAGTTGGGCCGGATGCTGGCGGTGGCCGCCGCGCAACTCGGCTATCGCACCCATGTGATGGCCCCCGATGAGGAAAGCGTCGCGGCGCAGACCGCGTCCTCGCTGACCCGCGCCGATTATCACAACAAGGTCGTGCTGGCCGATTTCGTCGCCGCCTGCGACGTCGTCACTTATGAGTTCGAGAATGTCGACGTCACGCCGGTCGAATGGCTGGCCGAGCGGCTGCCCGTCCACCCCGCTCCGGCCGCGCTTCGCGTCGCGCAGGACCGGATCGCCGAGAAGAGCTTCGTCGAGAAGGTTGGCGGCCGCCCCGCCCCCTGGGCCGAGGTGAACTGCGCCGCCGACCTGACCGCCGCACTGGAGCGGATCGGCTGCCCCGCCATCCTGAAGACCACGCGCTTCGGTTATGACGGCAAGGGTCAGGTGCTGATCCGCGACATCGCCGAGGCCCCCGCCGCGTTCGAGGCGATCGGCGGCCCCGCCGTGCTGGAGGGGTTCATCCATTTCAGCCACGAATTCTCGATCCTGATCGCACGCGGGCTGGACGGCCGGGCGGTGCGCTACGACCCGCCGCACAATGTCCATCGCGACGCGATCCTGCGCACCTCGACCCTGCCCGCGCCGCCCGAGATCGCCGCCCAGGCCGAGGAGGCGACCGCGCTCGCGATCCGCATCGCCGAGGAACTGGGCTATGTCGGCGTGCTCGCCTGCGAGTTCTTCGCGACCGAGAACGGCCCCGTCTTCAACGAAATGGCCCCGCGCGTCCACAATTCGGGACACTGGACCATCGAAGGCGCCGAAACCTCGCAATTCGAGAATCACATCCGCGCGATCTGCGGCCTGCCGCTGGGCGACACGTCGCTGACCGGCGCGCATGTGCAGATGGAAAACCTGATCGGCGACGACGCCTGGGAATCCGCACTGACCGAGAAGGGGGCGCATCTGCACCTTTACGGCAAGGGCGAATCACGGCCCGGGCGCAAGATGGGGCATATCACGCGGGTGGTGCGCTAAGACCCGTCGCGATAGCAGGATGACCTGAAATGCCCCCCTCCCCTTCAGGGGAGGGGCCAGGGGTGGGGCGCTTCTGCACGCGTGCCACCTGTGGCGAGGCCCCACCCCACCCCCTCCCCTGAAGGGGAAGGGCATGTGTTGGCTCCATTCGATGTCATCACGGTCTAAGGTCGTTTTTTGACATCGAAGGTCACGGGCACCAGCACCTGGGCCTGATAGACTTCGTCGCCCTTCATCACCGGGCGGATGCGGAATTTGCGATAGAGCCCCAGCGCCGCCGGACCGAAACCGCTCCCTCGCGGGCGTTCGGCGGCAATCGAACAGCTTTTGGGTTGGCCGGGCGTCGGGACGAAGCAGAGCAAGACCGCCACGCCGCTGACCCCGCCGTTTCGCGCCCTTTCGGGAAAGGCCTGGTCGATCAGGTCCTGGGGCGGTTTTTCGATCCATTCCGCCCGGGCGAAGCGAAGCCTTCCTTCGCCCGGGCCATCGCCATCGCCGTGTCCGTTGCCGGTCCCACGGCCCTCGCCGCCGGTGCCGCGTCCACTGGCGATGCCGACAGCTCGGCCATCCGACGCCGCCGTCCCGGCGCGCAGCGGCAGGTCGGTGCTGAATTCTGCGGCGGGTGCAGGCTGATCGACCCGGTCGAACCGCGCCGGAGCGGCAGCGGCGGGTGCCGCTTGCTCGGCCATCGGTGCCCGCGTCGGACGCGGCGATCCGCCGCCGGCAGTGGGGCGAAGGGCCGCGCTCTCGCGCTTGACCGGTCGTGCGGCGACCGGCGGTGGCGTGACGGGAACGGGCGGCGGGTCCAGCGGGCGCGGCAGGTCGAACAGGGTCAGCGCGGGGCGCTCGGTCGGACGTGTTGAGGGCCGTGGCGCCCCCCAGATCAGTAAAGCCACGAACGCGACATGAACCATCGCGGTGGCAAGGATGGCCGTCCGCCGCCGCCCGCCGTCCGGCCCGATCGAAGCGCTGACCTGCATCGCGATAGTCTCCCGCTCCGGAAGATCACCGCGATGCCGATGTCGGTCAAGCCCTGGCCCACTCCTCCCCGACGCGGCGCAGCACGTCGAGCGGCACGCGGCCGTGGCGCAGGACGGCGGTGTGGAACGCCTTCAGGTCGAACGCCGCGCCCTTATGCTTCTTCGCCTGGTCGCGAATGTCGACGAACACCGAATGGCCCAGCTTGTAGCTCGCCGCCTGCCCCGGATTGACGCAGTAACGCTCCACCTCGCGGGTGGCGAAGCCCTCCGCCTCGCCCTCGGCCTCGACGAAATGGCGGATCGCCTGTTCGCGGGTCCAGCGCAGATGATGCAGCCCGGTATCGACGACACAGCGATTGGCCCGGAACAGCAGGAACTTCAGATAGCCCAGCTGCCCCAGCGGATCGTCGTCATACATGCCGATCTCGTCCGCCAGCTGCTCGGCATAGAGCGCCCAGCCTTCGCCGTAACCCGAAAAGCCGTTGATCTTGCGGATCAGCGGCAGGCGGCTGTTCGACAGCGCAAGGCCGCCCTCCATCTGATGGCCCGGCAGCCCTTCGTGATAGACGGTCGTCGCGAGGCAGAATTTGGGCCAGTCGGCGCTGTCCTTCAGGTTGAAATAGACAAGGCCGGGCCGCGAACCGTCGATGGCGGGGCCTTGCGCAAAAGCCGCCGCCGCGCCCGCCTCGGTCTGGGGCGGTACGCGGCGCACCTCGAAACCATAGGGCGGGATACGCTCGAACACCTGCGGCAGGCGGGTGCGGATCGCGTCCAGCCGCGCGTTGCAATAGGCGATGGCGGCGCGCTTGCCCTCGTCGGTGTTCGGGTAAAGCTGGTCCGGGTTCTTGTAGAGCGCGGCCATGCGCTGCCCGACCGTGCCCTTCGCGAAACCCTGTTTCTTCAGGAGCGCGTCGAGCCGCGCCGACAGCATCGCCGCCTGTTCGCGGCCGAAACGGTGGACCTCGTCGGGCGAGAAGCTGGTCGTCGTATTGGCCTTCAGCGCGACCGGATAATAAGCCGCGCCCTCGCGGAGTTTCCAGACGCCCGCGTCATGCGTCGCCCTGGCCCGAAGCGCCCTGGCATAGGCGATCTGGCGGTCCAGTGCGGGCAGCACTTCGGCGTCATAGATCGTCCTGGCCTGAGCAGCGTAGCGATCGCCAAGCCCCTTTTCCGCCGCGCGACGCGCGAGCGACTGGACGACCAGCGCCTGGTCGGCGGGCTGGCGCGTCTTGCCCATCTGTTCGAGCGCGAGGTCCAGGATGAAGTCGGGCGGCACCACACCCTGCCCCGCATCATGGCGCATCCGGTCGGTCTGGGCGTCGATCTGCCGGGCAAAGGCGCGCATCCGCATCAGATAGGCGTCGGCATCGCCCGCGCTGGCGATCTTGTGCTTGGTGTCGAGGAAGTCGGGGACCGATTGATAGGCCCCCGACAGCTGCGACACGACATAGGGGCTGGGGCCGTAGGAGCTGCCGCCAAAGTCGAACGCCTGCACGGCCTCCGCCGAGCGGCGGGTATAAAGGATCGATTCCAGGTCGATCCGCTCCTCGGGGGACAGGGTGGCGGGGTCGATCGCCTGCAGCCGGGCCAGGTCCGCCAGCGTCGCCGCCCTGGCCGCCGTGATTCCGGCGGGCGACTGGTCCGACAATTTGCTGCGCAGATCGGCGTTGGCGCCAATGTCGAGGCCGAGATTGGTCGCGGCTTCCGGGCTGCGGCGGAGCTGTTCCTGGACCAGCGTGTCGAACAGCGCGGTGAGTTTGGTCGAGGGGGTATTCTGGGCGACGATGGCCTCGCTTTGCATCGCGACGGCCATCGCAGCGGTCCCGCCCAGGAAATGGCGACGGTCGATCATGCTGGTCCCCTTTTTGTCTTTGGGGGCAGCGTAACGGGATTTGGCAGGAATTGAACCGGTTATGTCGTGGGGTTCACCCCTTGGGCTTCGACTTCGCTCTGCCTGAACGGCGGTTGGGAAATGGGACTTCATACCTCAACCCGTTCAGGCTGAGCGAAGTCGAAGCCCACGCCCTGCCCCCCAAGAAAAAGGGCGGCCCGTCCTCCGACGCACCGCCCCTTCCCCGTCTCAAGACGCGGAAATCACCCCGCGCGCGTGCCCGACAGCGGGAAGCTGCCGAACGCGCCCGCGCCGACCGACCCGGTCAGCGTGTCGCCATCGGCGGTCGCTTCGCAGTCCAGCGTCATCGGCATCGGCGAGCTGATCGACATCTTCCACGTGATCGTGTTGCCCGACACATCGCCCGCAATCTCCATCGCGCCCATCTGGCCGCCGCCGGAGCCGGTGAAGCGGTCGCCCTCGGTGGTGACCGTCAGCGTCATTTCCTGGTCGCCCAGCGGCGACTTGACGATGCAGTCCCAGGTCCCGTCGATATCCGCCATTCTCACTCTCCCTTATTGTGCCGCCGGAGCGGGTGCGACGACCGCCGCCGGTTCGATCACCTCGACCGGCAGGCCCAGCGTATCGAGCTGCGGCTTGACCGTCTTGGCATCGCCGACCACCACCCAGACGAAGCTCTTGGGGTTGAACGCGGCCTGGATCGACTTGTTCAGCTCCGGCAGGGTCATCGCCTGATAACGCTGGGTGATCGTCGCATAATAATTGTCCGGGCGGCGATACAGGTCATTGGTCTGCATCGCCGACAGGACCGCGCCGGAGGTTTCGAAATTGCCCGACAGCGATCGGATCGCGCCGGTGATCGCGCGGTCATATTCGACCCGGTCCATCGGCTTGGTGGTCAGGAACTCGGTGACGTCGGTGCGCAGCGCGTCGATCGACGGGCCGGTCTTGTCCGCCTGAACCGGTGCCGACATGATATAGGGCGCCGCGAATTCCGAGGTCTGGAACCCGCCCCGCACGCCGTAGGACCAATGCTTGTTCTCACGGATATCGGTGTTGATCCGGCTGAGGAAGCTGCCACCCAGCGCGTCGTTCGCCGTGTTCTGGAGCAGCAGGTCGTCCACCCCCTTCAGCGCGGTCGGCGCGCCCGCCAGGATCATCGACTGCGGGCTGTCGGGCCGGTCCACCAGCACGATCTTCGGCGCGGAGGGCTGGCCCGCGGTGAAGCTCTTCACGCCCGCCGTGCCGGTGCCCTTCCAATCGCCGAACACCCGGTCGAGCGCCGCCTTCACCTCGGCCAGCGGGCGGTCCGAGGTGACGAAGATCTTCGCCTTGTCGGGACGCAGCCACGCCTGCTGGAACGCCACGAGCTGGTCGCGGGTCATCGCCGCGACCGCCGCCGGATCGCCCGCCCCCTGCGCCTTGGCATAGGGGCTGGTCGGCCCATAGACGAGCGGCGGCAGGACGCGGCTCGCCAGCCCCTGCGGACTGGTCAGCTCCTGCTTGATGCCGGCCAGCGTCTGCGCCTTCACCCGCGCCAGTTCGGGATCGGGAAAGGCCGGGTTGCGCAGGATATCGGCATACAGGTCGAGCGCGGGGGCCAGGTTGATGCTGGGCACGTCCAGCCCGACGACGGTGCGGTCGTTCGATGCGCTCGATCCGATCGTCGCGCCCAGCCGCTCCTGCTCCTCGGCGATGGCGATCGTGTTGCGATGGGTCGTGCCCTCGTCGAGCATCGCCTGCACCATGCGCTGCGTGCCCAGCTTGCCCGGCACGTCGGCGGCGATACCGGCATCGAACGAGGTCGCGATCTGGGTGACCGGCACGGCGGTGCGCTGGGCGTAGATCAGCTCGATCCCATTGGCCAGGCGGCTGCGCTGGACGGCGGGGAAGCTCAGCGGCTTGACCTGCCCGACATCGGGCAGGCCGCCACGCGTGCCCTTGGGCGCCTGGTCGGGGGCGGCGGGCACATCGGCGCGCGGCGGCACCTTGGCTTCCTCATAGGCGTCACGCGCCCCCGGCACGACGGTCAGCGTATAGGCCGGGCGCGACAGCCACTTGTTTGCCGCCGCCTTGACGGTCGCGGGCGTCTGCGACGCGATCCCTTCCAGCTGCTTCTTATATTTGCCGGGATCGTTGGAATAGAGCGTGCCCTCGGCCAGTGCTACCGCCTTGCCGCCGAAGCCGCCGACCGATTCCAGCCCCTGGACACGCCCCGACACGAAGCGGGTGACGGCGCGCTGCACCTCGTCGGCGGTCGGGCCGTTCTTCAGGAAATCGGCCAGGATCTCGCCCATCCGCTTGTCGACCAGCGCCGGATCGACACCGGGACGGACGATCGCGGTCATGTTGAACATGCCGACCTGCGAGAAGGGGCGATCACCCGCCGACACCTGCACCGCCAGCTTTTCCTGCTTCACCAGGATGTTGTCGAGCCGCGAGGAGGCCAGCCCGCCCAGGACCGAACCCGCCACGACCAGCGAGGCCGTCTCGGGATCGTTCAGCCCCGGCACCGCCCAGTTGCGGCTGATCATGACGGCGGCGACGCGGTCCTTCATCACCTCGTTGACGGGCGCGGGCAGCGTGGGGATGGTGACGGTCGGCAGGACGCTCTTCGGACCCGGCTGGATCGCGCCGAAATATTTCTCGACCAGCGGCTTGGCGGTCGCGACATCGATATCGCCCGCCAGCACCAGCACGGCGTTGTTCGGGCCATAGTGACTGCGGAACCAGTCCTTCACCGTCTCCAGCGAGGCCTGGTCGAGGTCGGCCATCGACCCGATGGTGGAGTGGGCATAGGGATGCCCCTCGGGGAACAGGCCGCTCAGGATCTTGTACTGGGTCAGGCCGTAAGGCTGGTTGTCGCCCTGGCGCTTCTCGTTCTGGACGACGCCGCGCTGTTCATCCAGCACCCCTTGCGTCACCGCGCCGAGCAGATAGCCCATGCGATCCGATTCCAGGAACAGCGCACGGTCGAGCGCGGCGGTCGGCACCGTCTCGAAATAATTGGTCCGGTCGAAATAGGTGGTGCCGTTATAGTCGGTCGCCCCCACCGACTTGAGCGGCGCGAAGAAATCGCCCGGCGCGTTTTCCGAGCCGTTGAACATCAGATGCTCGAACAGATGCGCAAAGCCCGTCTTGCCCTTCGGCTCGTGCTTCGACCCGACATCATACCACACGCTGACCGCCACGACCGGCGCCTTGCGATCGGTATGGACGACGACACGCAGACCGTTCTTGAGAGTGAAGGTCTGATAGGGGATGTCGACCGCCTTCACGAGCGCCGACACGGGCGCAGGCTTGGCGGCGGGCGCGGCATTCGGCGTGGCCTGGGCCAGAACGGCCTGCCCCGGCACGACGAACGCAAGGGCGGCGGCGCCGGTCAGCGCCACGGACTTGATACGCATATCTTTGAGTCTCCCCACTCAGGTGTATGGTCCGAGCATAGCGCCCGCGCGGCGGACCGCAATCCGGCGCGACGCACGGATTTCATTCGGAAAGGCTTTCGACCCTTTCGTTATCGAAACGGCCATCCCATGTTGCGGACAGGAAATTCCGCCCACCCCTTGTGTTGCTAAAATGCAACACCATCTGACCTGGAAAGCGACAGGAAGACCAGATGAACCTCGAAAAATTCACCGACCGCGCCAAAGGCTTTTTGCAAGCCGCGCAAACCGTGGCGATCCGCAACAGCCATCAGCGTATCGCCCCCGAACATCTCCTCAAGGCGCTGATCGAGGACGATCAGGGCATGGCGTCCGGCCTGATCCAGGCGGCGGGCGGCGATGCGAAGCGCGTCGAGCGGGAAACCGATGCCGCGCTGGCCAAGATTCCGGCCGTCTCCGGCTCGGGTGCGCAGTCGTCGCCGGGCCTCGACAATGATCTGGTGCGCGTGCTCGATCAGGCCGAGCAGGTCGCGCAAAAGGCGGGCGACAGCTTCGTCACCGTCGAACGGCTGCTGCTGGCCCTCGCGCTGTCCTCCACCAATGCGGCGGGCAAGGCGCTGGCGGCGGGCGGCGTGAACGCGCAGGCCCTGAACGGCGCGATCGAACAGCTGCGCCAGGGCCGTACCGCCGACACGGCGGGCGCGGAGGACCGTTACGACGCGCTAAAGAAATTCGCCCGCGACCTCACGCAGGTGGCGCGTGACGGCAAACTCGACCCCGTGATCGGCCGCGACGAGGAAATCCGCCGCACCATCCAGATTCTCGCGCGCCGGACCAAGAACAACCCCGCGCTGATCGGTGAGCCCGGCGTCGGCAAGACCGCGATCGCCGAAGGCCTCGCGCTGCGCATCGCCAATGGCGACGTGCCGGACACGCTGAAGGACCGCAAGCTGATGGCGCTCGACATGGGTGCCCTGATCGCCGGTGCCAAATATCGCGGCGAGTTCGAGGAGCGACTGAAGGGCGTGCTGGACGAGGTGAAGGCCGCCGAGGGCGACATCATCCTGTTTATCGACGAGATGCACACGCTGATCGGCGCAGGCAAGGGCGACGGGGCGATGGACGCCTCCAATCTGCTCAAGCCTGCCCTGGCGCGCGGCGAACTGCACTGCGTCGGCGCGACCACGCTGGATGAGTATCGCAAATATGTCGAGAAGGACCCCGCGCTCCAGCGGCGCTTCCAGCCGGTGTTCGTCGGCGAGCCGACGGTCGAGGACACCATCTCGATCCTGCGCGGCCTGAAGGAGAAGTACGAACTCCATCACGGCGTGCGCATCACCGACGGCGCGCTGGTGGCGGCGGCGACGCTGTCGAACCGCTACATCACCGATCGTTTCCTGCCCGACAAGGCGATCGACCTGATGGACGAGGCCGCCAGCCGCATCCGCATGGAGGTGGAGTCCAAGCCCGAGGAGATCGAGACGCTCGACCGCCGTATCCTTCGCCTGAAGATCGAGCGCGAGGGGCTGCGCCGCGAGAGCGACGCCGCCAGCATCGACCGGCTCGGCCATCTGGAGGAGGAACTCGCCAATCTGGAGGAGCAGTCGCACGCCCTGACCCAGCGCTGGATGGCGGAGAAGGACAAGATCGCGGGCGAGGCGAAGCTGAAGGAACAGCTCGACCAGGCGCGCATCGAACTCGATCAGGCGCAACGCAGCGGTGACCTCGCCAAGGCTGGCGAGCTGTCCTATGGCCGTATCCCGCAGCTGGAGAAGCAACTCGCCGAGGCCCAGTCCGCGACCGAGGGCGCGATGCTGCGCGAGGAAGTGACCGCCGACGACATCGCGGGCGTGGTCAGCCGCTGGACCGGCGTGCCGGTCGACCGGATGCTCCAGGGCGAGCGCGAGAAGCTGCTCCGTATGGAGGAGGTCATCGGCAAGCGCGTTATCGGGCAGGAGGATGCGGTGCGCGCCGTCTCCACCGCCGTGCGCCGCGCGCGCGCTGGCTTGCAAGACCCGAACCGGCCGCTGGGCAGCTTCCTGTTCCTGGGGCCGACGGGCGTCGGCAAGACCGAGCTGACCAAGGCGCTCGCCGAATTCCTGTTCGACGACCCTAGCGCGATGGTGCGCATCGACATGAGCGAATTCATGGAGAAGCACAGCGTCGCCCGGCTGATCGGCGCCCCTCCCGGCTATGTCGGCTATGAGGAAGGCGGCGTGCTGACCGAGGCGGTGCGCAGGCGCCCCTATCAGGTCGTGTTGTTCGACGAGGTGGAGAAGGCGCATGGCGACGTGTTCAACGTGCTGCTCCAGGTGCTGGACGACGGTCGCCTGACCGATGGCCAGGGCCGGACGGTCGACTTCTCGAACACGCTCATCATCCTGACCTCGAACCTGGGCAGCCAATATCTGGCGAGCGTCGAGGAGGGGCAGAGCGTCGAGAGCGTCGAGCCGCAGGTGATGGAAATCGTGCGCGGCCATTTCCGCCCCGAATTCCTCAACCGGCTGGACGAGATCATCCTGTTCCACCGGCTGGGTCAGAGCCATATGGGACCGATCGTCGACATCCAGGTCGGCCGCGTCGCCAAGCTGCTGAGCGATCGCAAGATCGCCCTGCACCTGACCGATGCCGCCCGCGAATGGCTGGGCCGGGTGGGGTATGACCCGGTCTATGGCGCCCGGCCGCTGCGCCGCGCGGTGCAACGCCACCTGCAGGACCCGCTGGCCGAGGAAATCCTGCGCGGGAGCGTCAAGGACGGATCGACCGTCACCGTGGACGAGGGCGACGGCAAGCTGGCGCTGTCGGTCGCCTGAGCCCGTGCGAGGCCGGGAAACCATCCCGGCCTCGCCCCCCCCTCAGCCCGGGACAGGCCCGCGTCGCAACCAGCCGGTGATCGCATAACGGCGATAGGGCGCGGCGCGGGTTACTTCCGATACGCTGTGCGGTTGCGGCACGGCGAAGATATTGAGCGTGTTGAACTGCGGCACCCAGGCTTCCGCCGCATCGCCCTGTTCAGGGTGGAACAGCAGCAGCCCACCCCATTCGCACCGCCAGGCGGGCGTCAGCCCCAGGACATAGGCCGCCACCCGGTTCTTGCCCGCCACGCCGTCGTCATGGCCGGTCAGAAAATCCCCAGGCGCATAGGCCGTCGCCTGTGCATCGGCCATGGCGATCGCATCGTCGCCGACGATTTTGCGAAATAGATCGAGCGTCGGCCCCTGGGACATCCAGCGGGCAAAGGCCGCCAGTGGATCGTCGCTCGCACCCCGCGCGGCCGCAGCATCGGGCGTACGAATGGTCTCATAGCGATATTGGAAGCCGTTACGCGCCCCCGCATAGACGGCATCCTCCAACGCCTGTCGCTGCTCCGCACGCATCCCCTGGCGGGTGGCGCGGTCCAGTTCGAATATCCGATCGCCGCTGTTCACGACCTGCCGCCAGTCGCTGCGCTGGCGCAGATGGTCATGCCACCAGGCCGCGCATTCATTGGTCAGGATGGCCGGAATCCGAACACGCCCGTCCTGTGCGAAGTCGCGCGCCAGCCGATCGGGGTCGAGGGACGAATTGAGTTGAAGCGGCGGCAGGTCCATGTCGCGACTGTTCGACCATCCGGGCACCGCCAGCAACCGGAAATACGCGCAACCGATCGCGTTCCGCAGCCCAAGAAAAAGGGGCGGCTCCCGAAGGAACCGCCCCTGCAAGTGGGATCCGCCGAAGCGGACCCTGGGGTTAGAAGTTGAACTTGGCGCCCGCGCGGAACGAGCGGCCGAAGATGCCGTCGCCGCCCTGCACCGCGTTGTATAGATACGCGCCGTAGGTGACCGGATCGACCGGGGGCAGGCGGTTGAAGACGTTCAGCACGTTCACATAGAATGTGAACTTGTCGTTGACCTTGAACGACGCGTTCGCATCCGCGGTGATGTAGCTCTTCACGCGACAGCCGAAATAGGCTGGGGCCTGGCCACAGTCCTTGTACGCATCGCCCTGGTCCATGGCCGACAGGTCATAGCCCGAGGTGTAGTTGACCGTGCCCGTGAACGCGAAGTCGCCGAAGTCGAACGTGTTGACCCAGTTGCCCTTCCACTCGAACGTACCCGAACCGGCCGTCAGGTTGAAGTTGCCGAGCGTGTCGACATAGGTCTGGCGCTTGCCGTCCACCGTCGTGCTCAGCTCCAGGATCAGGCTTGCGTTCAGGTTGGTGTTCCAGCGGAACGAACCGAAATCGTAAAAGCCGTTCATGCCGAAATCGATGCCTTCGGACTTGATCGTCTGGGCATTGATCAGCTGCGAACGGACAAAGGCGATCTTCGGCGTGGCGTTCGGGTTGTTCACGTCGACCGCATCCGGGATGACCGTGAAGCCGCCGGGGATCGCGGTCCCCGCATAATAGGCGTCGATCGCAGGCGACAAGTTGGGCGTGGTAATCGCCCCGGTCTTGCGGATGTTATAATAATCGACGGTCAGCGACAGGCCGCGCACCGGATCGACCTTGATACCGGCGGTGAAACTGCGCGACTTTTCGGGCGCGAGATTCTGTGACGCCAACGTTGTCTGGCCGATCGAGTAGTTGGTGATATAGGACGAGCAATTGGCTGGAGCAGCCGCCGAGCAAATTTGCCCAGCACCCGGATTGATGCTGTACTGCCGAAGTATTTCCGCCGGAATACCGTTCAAGGTCTGGGTCACGTAGCCCGTGGTGGGCAGTGCGTTCGCCTCGCCGAAGGACGGGATACGGAAGCCACGCGAATAGGTGCCACGCAGCGTCACCTGGCGGATCGGCTTGAAGATCGCACCGAACTTCGGCGAAAAGGCGCTCTGACCGCTCGAATAATGGTCGTAGCGACCCGAGGCGTTCAGCGTCAGCTGATCGACGACCGGCGCGTTGACCTCATAAAAGGCCGACGACACGGTGCGGTTGCCCTTGGTGCCGAACGCGTTCAGGCGGAAATAACGCTGGGTCGGGCCATTCTCGTCCGAGTTCGCGCTGGGCGCGTCGATCGCTTCGTAGAAGATCGAACCGCCGACCGCGACGCGCAGGTCGCCGCCCGGCAGGGTCATGATCGCCTTACCCAGCGTGAACTGCGCCTGCAGCAGATCCGAGCTGTCGTTGGTGATGTTGGTCGGCGTCAGATAGTTCAGCGTCGCCTGGCTGTTCTGGCCCGGGTTGATGAAATTGTAGCTGCCGTCCTTGATCACATCGAGCAGGTGCTGGATGTAGACATAGCCGTTCTGCTCGAGGCGCAGATCGGTGTGCATCGCGGTCGCATCGAAGCGATAGTCGACGTCGTTCAGGATCGTGCCGTTGATCCCGAAGGCGGCGCGATAGACGCGGCTGCGGGTGCTGGTCGATTCGAAGCTGTTCGGCAGCTGGCCGACCAGGCGCGCGACCTGCCCTGCGGCGGCGAACGGATTGTTCGGGTTCAGCGTGCCATTGGTGACGTTGCACGCGCCGACCGTCGTGCGCGGGCACACATAGACCGGCAGCGCCAGGATCGCCGAATTGGGATCGATCGCCGAGGTCGGGTTCTGCGACGTCGAATATTGCGGGAACAGGATACCGGCGGGCGCATTGGCGCGGATCGTGGTCGGCGACCCGGTATAGCTGGTCGTCGCCTGCTGGAAATTGACCTGCAAATAGGCTTCCGACGTGTCACCGATCTTGGCGGTGAAGCGCGCCGAACCGCCGACACGCTCGATGTCGGGCGTGATGTTGCCGTACAGGCGCTGGGTGTCGACCTGGCAGACGGTGCCGGGTGCGGTGGCGTTCCGCTGCGCCAATTCAGCAGCATTGAGGTTATAAAGGGTGCCCGTCAGACATCCCGCCGCCGGGTTGAGGAGCTGGTACCTGCCAAGCGCCGTAGTATTACCAGCGTCAGCTGGAAGGACATAGAAATTCGGCGTATTTATCCCGAAGTTGCCGGTGACTTGCCCATTGGCATCGAACCCATTCGTAATGTTATTGGGTCCACACACCCGCACATTGGTACGATCGCTACAGATGCCGCGCTCGTCACTCGTGTTGTAAGGCGCGGGCAGCTGGCTCGCGCGGACGCCTTCCGAGCGATAGTAGAAGCCGCTGACATAGGCGTTGTAGCCCTGCTCATCCAGGTCGCCGGTGCCCGCGGTCAGCGAGACGCGTTGGTTGGCGTTATAGCCGCGCTGCGAGATGCCCGCTTCGGCGCGACCCATCACGCCCTTTACCGAGCGCTTGGTGATGATGTTGACCACGCCCGCGATCGCGTCCGCGCCGTAGCTCGACGAGGCGCCGTCGCGCAGCACTTCGACGCGGTCGACGATGTCGTCGGGGATGGTGTTCAGGTCGACGAAGTTGCGCGTGCCGTCGTCCGACAACGGATAATAGGCGGCGCGCAGGCCGTCGAACAGGACCAGCGTCGAGTTGGTCGACAGGCCGCGCAGCGACACTGACGAAGCGCCGCTCGCAAACGCACCATTGGCGGTGAACGAGTTGGTCAGCGCCGGGCCATTGTTCGACGCCAGCGCCTGGATGCCCGCCTGCACCGTGTTGATGCCGCGCACGTCGAGATTTTCGGCGGTGATCGTCGATACAGGCGACACGCCGGTGTCGGCACCGCGAATGATCGATCCGGTGACGATGATGTCGCCGCCGGTGCCCGCATCCGCCTGTTCGGCACCCTGCGCGACCTGGGCATTGGCTTCGGCATTCTGATTGGCGGCCGGCACGCTCTGCGCCAGCGCGGGCGCCCCCAACAGCATTGACAGCGGCGCAACGGTGCCCAACAGGCCCAGCTTGCGCGGCCCCATCCACGAATAGGTCATGGTCTATACCCCTTTTCCCGTCCGACGTCCGATTTCGGCTCGTCGGTCTACCTGACTTCGCGAAACGGAATTTCCGCTCCGTAACCGAATGTTGCTTGATTGGTACGGAGCAGCGCCATTGTAAAGATGGGAAAAATGCAACAGGTAACCACGCGTTACGCAATGGCCGATGCGACATACACTCTTACATAATACCATGATATCGATTGCATAAAATGCCGAGTATTATGTTTTTGATACATTTTGCGACAATATTTTTGCCGTAGTTCCGATGGGGGTTGAGGCGGCGAAGCCTGACAAAAATTGGAAAGTGGGAAAGGCCTGTCCGCTGCCCTGCAAGGAACTTGTGAGGATCGCGTGCCCCAGCGACGCACAAAAAAAGGGCGGTGGCTGAAGCCACCGCCCTGATGAGGCAATTCTGTGATCGGATCAGAACGTAACGCGCGCCGTGACCGAGAACAGGCGACCCAGCGGATCGTAGGTCGACGGGTAGGTGTTACCGCTGTTGAAGCTGGTAGAACCGATCGATGAGCCCACGAACGGCGGCTTGCGATCGAACACGTTGCGCACCGCGAACAGCAGCGAGAAACGATCCGTCGCTTGGAAGCGCGTGGTCAGGTCGAAATAGTGATAGGCCTTGATCCGCTGGTAGGCGGCGACAGGGCCGCCACCCGCGGCGATATCGTCGGCCAGCGCCAGCGGCTCATACTTGGCCGGGGCCAGGTAACGCCACAGGACCGACAGATCGACCTTGTCGATGGTCAGCGTGGTACGCTGGTTGAACGAAAATTCCGGCTGGATCGAGCCGCAGTTCACCGAATAATAGCTGGTGCACTCGCGGTAGATCGAGGTCGGGGTCGCCTGATACTTCGAGCGGTTGGTCCAGTTGCCCATGAAGTTCAGGGTCAGCTTGCCGAAGCCCAGATTGTGGCGGTAGTTTGCAGCCAGATCGATACCGTCGGTCAGCAGCTGGCCGATATTGGCCAGCGGCACCGGCAGGCCGAGCGTATCTGCCGCGCTACCGTCGAGGCCGCCGGTCAGCGGGTTACGACGAATGCCCGTGCAGGCCGTGCTGGTCGCGCTCGCCGCAGTCAGGTTGCCGAAGCAGCCGTTGATCACGTCACCCACGGTCGGCGCGCCGATCGCGTTGTCGACCTTGATGTTGTAATAGTCGACGGTCAGCGAGAAGCCAGACAGGAAGGTCGGCTGGATCACCGCACCGACCGTAAAGGTGCTGGCCTTTTCGACGCCCAGATTGGGATTGCCGCCACCCGTGGTGTTGATCTGCCCCGACGAACCATTGAGGATGTTGCCGATGGTCGATGCCGGAGCACCCTGCGCCAGGCAGACTGCGCGCAGATTGGCGTTGGTGGTCGGCGCCGCACCGGCGCAAGGATCGACCGCCAGATTGTCGAGCCCGGTCACGACCGGCGAAAAGAGCTCGCCGATATTGGGGGCGCGAACCGCGCGGTTGTACAGGGCACGCAGCTTGAAGGAAGCCACCGGCTCCCAGCTGCCGCCGACCTTCCAGGTCCAGTTGCCGCCCGAGCGCGAATAGTCCGAATAACGGGCACCCGCTTCCAGGTTCAGGCTGCGGAAGAACGGCTTGTCCTCGACGACCGGGACGTTGAGTTCGACAAACCCTTCCTTGACGTCATAACGGCCGCTGGCATCCGGGCTGGCCGCACCATTGCCGAGCACTTCACCAGGCGTCTGCGTCGCCGCATCCGACGTCGTGCGGGCGGTGTACTTGCGATACTCGCCGCCGAACGCGATGCTGATCGGGGTTTCGGCAAAGGGGCTCGATACGCCGAAGTCGCCCGAGATGACGCCGCGCAGGGTGCCGAGCGTCGTCAGGGTCGCGCTGCTGGTGTTCACGCCGAGCAGGAAGCCCAGCTGATTCGCAGTGATGCTGCCAGCCGGGCCGAACAGGTTGATCGGAACGCAATTGTTGGCGGTGTTGACGCAGCTCGTGGTGCTGGTCGCCAGCGCGGCCTGCTGGAGACGCGACAGCAGGCCGTTGCCCGACTGGCGCTGGACGTTCTCGCTCTCGCCATAGGCGCCGAACACGTCGTAGTTGAAGTTGCCGACCAGCGCGCCGCGAACACCCGCGCGGATATTGAACAGCTGGGTCGTGTATTCGCTGATACGCGGCCCGGCCTCGACAAAGCGACGCGATGCAGAGGTCGTGAAGGTGCGATAGTTCGGATCGGTGGTGCTGGTGGCACCGTAATAGCTGTTGCACTGCGCCTGGGTCGGCGCCTGACGGCCTGCCGTGTTGGGATCGGCGTCAACGGCGTTCAGACAGAAGGTGTCGCGCACACCGCCCGAGAGATACGGGTTGCTGATCGGGACGGTCAGCGTGTTGCCGAAGGTTCCCGACGGGGCGATGATGGTCGACACCGTGTTCTTAGAGAACATCGCCTGGCTGTAGAATTCCAGGTGGTCCGACACCTCATACTTCGACGAGCCGAAGATGTTGAAGCGGCGGAACGGCGTCTGATAGATGTTGTACGGATTGAAGTTGAACCGCGAATAAATCGGGACCAGAGCCGTGCCGGTGCTGTTCAGCTGGCGCGTGCCTACATTCGCCACCGAGAAGACACCCGGAACGGTCGTGCCCGAGCCGCCTGCGGTACCGGTATAGGAATCGATCGACTGCACACCGAAATCGCGATCGCCCTGATAGACGGGGTCGGTTTCCTGATAGCCGAGGCTCAGCACCGCGTTGCCACGGCCGTCATCCATATTGGCACCGACGGTCAGTTCGGCACGATAGCTGTGGCCGTCGCCCTTGCCCGTGATCTGGTCGGTCAGCGACGCGTCGACGCCCGAGAAGTCGCTGCGGGTGATGAAGTTGATGACGCCCGCAACCGCGTCCGCGCCATAGGTGGTCGACGAACCGCCGGTCAGCACGTCCGTACGCTCGATCAGCGCCAGCGGAATGTTGTTGAGGTCGGTCGCGCCGCCCAGGCCTGCGGGCGCGATACGCGCGCCGTCCAGCAGGATCAGGTTGCGGTTGGTGCCAAGGCCACGCAGGTTTGCGAAGGACGCACCGCCATTGCCGTTGTTCACCTGCGAGCCGATCGACGGAACCGCACCCGGCAGTTCGCGAAGGATCTGCTCGGCGACGTTGACCTGACGGAGCTGGATTTCCTCCTGGCTGACGACGGTCACCGGGCTGGTCGCGATGATGTTCGGATTGCGGATCAACGTGCCGGTGACGACGACGTCACCGCCCTGCGTCGTGGCGCTGGTGGACTCGTTGGTCTGGACACCCGGCTCCTGCGCGGCGGGCGGCGCGGCGACCGGCGCATTGCCAGCCTGGTCCGTCGTCTGCGCGAAAGCGGGAACGGCGCCGAAAATGGCGCTTCCGGCCAGCAAGCTGGACGCCAGCAACTGGCCTCGCATGAACTGCTTCATATCTTACCCCTTTTGTCGCCCGTTTGACCGGGCCGATCATTAGCGCAGGTTAACCCTGCTGCTGGGGGCAGCCTAACCGGCTGGTAAAACCTTATACAATCGCCATTTGAAAGATTATGTCCTTTTTGCTGCATTGTAGCATAAGTGCAACAGGATGGCGCTGCATGGCCAATGGACGGACGCAGGGCTTCGGTCAGGTAATAAAAGAAGCATATTGCCTATGTTGCGTTCCGGACGGATATCGTCGTGCGGGGCGTACCGAACGACCTTCAGAATGGGAGATGCACGATGACACTTGGTCTGCTCCTGGCATTGGCGGCACAGAGTTCTGCCGCAGCCGCACCCGCAAGGCCCCCGGTCGATCCGGCTGCGGCGGACAAACCGATCTGTCGTCGTATCGTCGAAACGGGATCGTTCGTGAAAACCAAGAAACTGTGCATGACGCGTGAGGAATGGGCTCGTCAGCGCGAGGCGAGCCGCGATCTTGCGCAACGCGCCGTGTCGGATGGCTCCGGTCGAGCAGGCGGGAACTGAACATGTTGCGAAACGGGTGGATGGCGGTTGCCGGAACAGTGGCGATCCTGACCGCCATTCCAGCCAGTGCGCAGGATGGCTCCGTCGTCCGCCAGGTCGATGAACTGTCCCGATGCAGGGCTATTACCCAAGATGGCGCGCGCTTGGCCTGTTATGACCAGGCCACGGCTACCATCCTGGCATCGCGCGCATCCGGCGAGCTCATGGTGATGGACCGCAAGGCCGTCATCGCGCGCAAGCAATCCCGGTTCGGCCTCGCCACCCCGACGAGCGACATGTTCGGCGGCGGTAAGGACGACGCCAATACCGAGGTTCGCCAGATCGATACCAAGATCACGTCGGCGAAGGCGGCCAACAGCTATGGCCGGTGGAATCTGGAATTGGCCAACGGCTCCGTCTGGCAAACGATCGATGCCCTGACCTTCCCCCCCGATCCCGGCGACAGGATCGTCCTGAAGGAAGCGCCGCTCAGCGGCTATCGCGCTTCGATCGCGGGCGGTCGCTCGGTGCTGGTCAAGCGCATCCGCTGACCCCGCCGCCCCTCACGGCATCGGCCCCGTCACCAGCAGCGGGTCGAGCTTGCGGCCGCGCCATTGCAGGCTCCAGTGGAGGTGCGGGCCGGTGGCGCGGCCCGTGGCACCGACCGCGCCGATCGGCTGGCCCTGGCGGACATGGTCGCCGACGCGGACGTCGATCCGCGACAAGTGCAGGAAGGCGCTGTTCAACCCCTGGCCGTGATCGAGCATCAGCAGATGCCCCTCCAGCGTGAAGGGCTGCTCAGCCGCCAGGATCACGACGCCGTCGGCGGGGGCGCGGACGATGGTCCCGGTCGAGGCCGCGACGTCGGTGCCCGAGTGATAGCTGCCCGGCTCGCCGCGATAGACGCGCTGCGCCCCGAACAGCCCCGAGATGCGCCCCGTCACAGGCCATGCCAGCGTCTGACGCCAGCCCTCCGCATCGGTTTCCTGCGCACGGGCGGCCCGTATCAAGGCGAGTTCGGGGGGACGCCGCCGTTGGAATTCGGGATCCGGCACGGGATATTTGGGCAGCCTGTTCAGCCGCTCGATCCGCCAGTCACGCGGCGCGATGGTCAATGGCTGCCGCACCTGTCGGCCGTCGGGCAAGCTGGCGACCAGTTCGGCCGATGCCCCTGCGTCACGGTCGAATCCAGCCAAAAACGCCCCGTCCGGGGCCAGCGGCAGGACTTGTCCGTCGAGCGTCACTGACACCGCCCCGGTCGGGGCCTGCCCGTGGATCAAGCCGCCCTGGCTGAGCTGCCCGGTCCAGTGGAACGGGGTCAGGGGAATGGCGACAGGGGCTGGAGCGGGGCGTGGGGCTTGGGTGGTGGCGGGTGCCGCCATGGGTTCGGCCGGTGCCACGCATCCGGTGAGCAGCAACGCAACGACTCCGCCCCCCATCCTCATTGCGGACCGAGCACCTTCGCCGTCGCCTCGGCATCGGCATAGCCTTCCTGCCGCGCCGCGCTCCAATATTTCAGGTCTTCGAGCGCGATGCGCCGCCCCGTCACCGCGCAGACGACGTGATCGCCCGGCGACAGGACACGAAAGCCATTGGCCATATAATGAAGCCGCGCGGGGCGATCGGTGTTCGACATCAGCATGTTGGTCTCTTTCGGGGTCAAAGGAGCGTCGGCTGATCCGGCCCAGCCTGTTTCGGCTGCTCCCGCCTGGGCTTGTCATAGGTTTTGAGAGCAGGCCGCTCAACCCCGGCCGCCTCCACCGCCACGTCCACCGTGCCGTCGCGGAAGCGCAGGGTCAGCGTATCGGCCGCCCGCGCCGCCTCGGCCGAGGACAGTGTCTCGCCACCCGGCCGCGCGGTGATCCGGGCATAGCCGCGCTCCAGGATACGATCGGGGTTGAGCGACTGGACCAGCCGCCAGGTCGAGGCCAGCCGGTCGCGCCCGCGCTCCACCTGCCGCTCAAGGATCGCGGGCCGCAGCGCCGCGCCCGCCCGGTCCAGCCCGCCGCGCGCCAGCGTCACCCGCCGCTCCAGTCCCCGGTCGAGCCGCGCCCCCGCTTCGTCCGCCCGCTGGCGCTGCGGCCCCAGCAACTGGTCGCGCTTGGGCAACAGCCGCGCCATCGCCGTCAATTGCTCGCGCCCGCGTTCGACATAGCGCCGCGCGCACCGCTCGGCGCGCTGCCCCTGCGCGGCGACGGTCAGGCGGATGTCGGCCAGCACCGGCACCGCGATCTCCGCCGCCGCCGTGGGGGTCGGCGCGCGCAGGTCCGCGGCATAGTCGCACAGCGTCGTGTCGGTCTCATGCCCCACCGCCGAGATGATCGGGATGGAGCAGTCGGCGACCGCGCGCACCACGACCTCCTCGTTGAACGACCAGAGATCCTCGATCGAGCCGCCGCCGCGCGCGACGATCACCAGGTCGGGGCGCGGCACCGGGCCGCCGGGTTCGATCGCATCGAAACCCCGGATCGCCGCCGCAATCTCCCTGGCCGAGCCGTCGCCCTGCACCTTGACCGGCCAGACGACGACATGGGTGGGACAGCGATCCTCCAGCCGGTGGAGAATGTCGCGGATGACCGCCCCCGTAGGCGAGGTGACGACGCCGATCACCGGCGGCATGAAGGGGAGCGGCTTTTTCCGTTCGCGCGCGAACAGCCCCTCGTCCGCCAGCTTGGCCTTCAGCTTTTCGAGCAGCGCCATCAGCGCGCCCGCACCCGCCAGCTCCATCCGCTCGACGACGATCTGATATTTGGAGCGGCCGGGGAAGGTGGTCAGGCGGCCGGTGGCGATCACCTCGATCCCGTCCTGCGGCTGGAAGGGCAAGGTATTGGCCGCCCCCTTCCACATCACCGCGTCGATGACCGCATTTTCGTCCTTCAGGCTCATATAGACATGGCCCGAGGTCGCGCGCTTATACCCCGAAATCTCACCGCGCAGGCGGACATGACCGAACTCGCCCTCCACCATCCGCTTCAGCTTCAGGCTGAGTTCGCCGACCGATAGCGCGAGCGCGTTGTCGCCGGCGATCTCCTCGGCTACCAGCCTCGAACTTTCGTCATAGGGATAAGGATCGGGCATGAACGTCCTGCTGCTGGGATCGGGTGGCCGCGAACACGCACTGGCGTGGAAGCTGGCACAGTCGAACGGGTTAGATACGCTCTACGCCGCGCCCGGCAACCCCGGTATCGCCGCCCATGCGACGTGCGTGGCGCTGAACGCGACCGATCATGCCGCCGTGGTGGCCTTCGTGAAGGATCACGATATCGGCCTGGTCGTTGTCGGCCCCGAAGCGCCTTTGGTCGACGGCCTGGCCGATTCGCTCCGCGCAGAAGGCGTGCCGGTGTTCGGGCCGAGCAAGGCCGCCGCGCAACTGGAGGGGTCGAAGGGTTTCACCAAGGACCTGTGCCGCCGCGCCGACATCCCGACCGCGGGCTATGTCCGCGTCAACACGCTGGCGGAGGCGCAAGCCGCACTCGCCACCACCTTCGGCCTGCCGGTGGTCATCAAGGCCGATGGCCTGGCCGCTGGCAAGGGCGTGACCGTCGCCTTCACCAAGGCCGAGGCCGAGGGCGCGATCACCGACCTGTTCTCGGTCCCCGGCGCCGAGGTCGTGATCGAGGAATTTCTGGAGGGCGAGGAGGCGAGCCTCTTCGTCCTGACCGATGGCGAGGCCTTGCTCCCCTTCGGCTCGGCACAGGATCACAAGCGTGTCGGCGACGGCGATACCGGCCCCAATACCGGCGGCATGGGCGCGTACAGCCCCGCGCGCGTCCTGACGCCCGAGTTGGAGCAGCAGGCGATCGACCGGATCGTGCGGCCGACCGTGGATACGCTGCGCGCCGAGGGAATGCCCTTTTCGGGCGTGCTCTATGCCGGGCTGATGCTGACCGAGCAGGGGCCGAAGCTGATCGAGTATAATGCCCGCTTCGGCGACCCGGAATGCCAGGTGCTGATGCTGCGCTTCCAGGGCGATCTGCTGGCGGTGATGCTGGCGGTGGCCGAGGGGCGTCTGGCCGAACTCCCCGCGCCCGATTTCTCGGACGATCCAGCCCTGACCGTGGTGATGGCGTCTGCGGGTTATCCCGGCACGCCCAAGGCGGGCGGGGCCATCGACGCGATCGACGACGCCGAGGCGACCGGCGCGGTGGTGTTCCAGGCGGGCACCAGGATGGACGGCGAACAACTGGTGGCCAGCGGCGGCCGCGTGCTGGCGGTCACCGCCAGCGCCGCGACCGTGGGCGAGGCGCAGGCCGCCGCCTATCGCGCGGTCGATGCGATCCGCTTCCCCGACGGCTTTTGCCGCCGCGACATCGGCTGGCGCGAGGTTGCGCGCGAAGCGGGAACCGAGCTTTGATCCCAGCGATTGGGGCGACGCGCACCCCTGAGGCAATGGGCGGGCAATGGGTGGACAATAGGGTGAAGCCATGAACGATACGACCGCAGCACCGGCGACGAGCCTGATACCCGATGGCGTGGCGGCGATCACGACCATCCATTTCGTCCTGCTCGCCATCGTCGCGCTGGCGGCGATCGCGATCATCGTGGTCGGCATGCGCCTGAAGCATCGCCGCAAGCAGGCCGCGCGCCGGGTGGAGGAAAATGCACAGGAAGCCGGTTTGTCGGTGCGCCAGCCCGACCACAAGCCGATCAGCGAAGCCTCGCTGACCGAGCCCAAGGCGCACCCGACGCCCACGCCCGCGCCCACTCCTGCACCGGTGCCTGCCCCGGCCGCACCGCCGCCTTCCCCGGCCCCGACGCCTGCGCCGGTCGAGACGCCGGTCATGCCGACGCCTGCCGCGCCCGAAGAGCCGGTCATCGCGGACGAACCGCTGAACGACGAACCGGTCGTCGCCGCCGCGCCGATGACCGCCAGCCCAGCCGCCGAAGCCGCGCCCGCCCCCACTGAATCTCCTGCCGAACCGGCGCGGCCGGAGGATCAGCCAATCACACTGCTCAAGGGCCTGGGTCCCAAGCTCACCCAGAAGCTGGCCGAGCACGGTATCACCACGGTCGGCGACATGGCCGCGCTCAGTGAGTCACAGGCGCAGGCGCTCGACGCGCAGCTTGGCGCCTTTTCGGGCCGCATGGCGCGCGACCGCTGGCTGGAACAGGCGCGGCTGCTCGCGGCAGGCGACCGTGCGGGGTTCGAGGCGGTGTTCGGGCGACTCTGACGGAACGCCCCGCCGCCCGGCCGGTTGAGCGGGGATGACGATGCTCGATCCCCGCACCACCGCCCTCGTCCTCATCGACCTGCAACAGGGCATCGTTTCCCATGCGGGCGGGCCACGATCGGGCGAGGTGGTGGTGGCGACCGCCAGGACGCTGGCGGCCCGCTTCCGCGAGGCGGGCGCGCCGGTCGTGCTGGTCCATGTCGGCTTCACGCCCGAGACGATGCCCAGCCTCAACGCCGACCGCCCCAGCCTGCCGCCGGAGGGCACCCCGCCGGAATTCAGCGAACTGGTCCCCGACCTGCGCCAGCCCGGCGACATTGTCGTGCTGAAGCATCATTGGGGCGCGTTCACCGGCACCGACCTCGACCTGCAATTGCGGCGGCGCGGGGTACGGACGGTGGTGATCGCGGGCATCTCGACGAACATGGGCGTCGAATCGACCGCACGCTCGGCGTGGGAACTGTCCTATGACGTGGTCATCGCCGAGGACGCGTGTTCGTCGCGCTCGACCGAGATGCACACCTTTGCGGTCGAACATATCTTCCCGCTGTTTACGCGGGTCATGGCGTCGGGGGATATAGCACTAGGCGGCGTCTGCATTTAGAGGATTCCGTTTTTCCGTGGGTTCTGATTCAAGGCTGGCGAAGGAGCCGGTTGATGAGCAGACGCACGCTGACAGATGAGCAATGGGAGCGGATCGCTAGATATCTGCCCGGGCGTGAAGGAACGCGAGGGCGCAGCGGCGTGGACAACCGGCTTTTCGTGGACGCGATTTTGTGGATGGCGGGCAACGCGGCACGCTGGCGCGACCTGCCGGAAGTGTTTGGCAAGTGGACGGGCGTACACGCGCGGTTCCGGCGCTGGTCGCATGCCGGTGTCTGGGAACGGCTTTTCCATAGCCTGGCGGACACGCCGGACTTCGAATACGTCCTGATCGACAGCACCATTTCGAAAGTCCACGCCGATGCAAGCGGCGCAAACGTATGGCCCGCCCCGTCGGCAAGCGGTTTGTGTCAGCTATTCTGATCAGTCTGCGAAAACGTATCCGGCCTTTTGACGCAAGGTCATTGGCCAAGATGGAGATCCGCGCGTCCTGGTCCTCATA